>RFSX01000125.1 GCA_009923745.1 Chitinophagia bacterium | reverse complement strand
GAAATTACTGCTTTAAGCGCTGTCAAAACTCTGAGAATCATCAATTGTATATATATAAGATTTAGTGTTTTAATGACAATATTTAAAAATATTGCAATGTTTACCTTCCTATTATTGATACAAAGGTGGGATATCCAATAACAAAAAGCATTTAAAGAAATTCAAAGCAAATGTTAATAGCTATTCTCATCTTTTGCAATGTCATACTACAGGTTCTTTTCAGGCTACTTCCTCACTATAATGTGCGTAACCTAAACGCCATTACAATCAATTATTTCACCTGTCTTCTGCTTGGCTGCACCATTACATCAAAATGGCCTTTTAAAGCATCGGTATTACAGGAAGGCTGGTTTCCATATGCTTTTACCCTCAGCATAATATTTATCATATTTTTCAATGTCAATGCCTATTCCATACAAAAGGTGGGCATGGTCATAACCAGTGTTTTCCAGAAGTTATCACTTGTATTTCCGGTAATTCTGGGGCTACTATTCTTTGGCGAAAGCATAAGACCCCTGACCTATGTCGCATTTCCCATTACTGTATTGGCGATAATGCTGACCCAGCTTCCATCCGGATCTTCCGGCCCTGGCCTTAAAGCCTTCAAAAAATACTGGCACCTGCCATTTCTTGTAATTCTTGGGAGCGGTATCATTGAAGTGGTACTATTCTATATACAGGAAAAAGGCATCACTGGTACGGACAACAAAGAATTTACGACCAGCCTCTTTGGCATGGCGGGCATGTGGGGCCTCCTTAGCCTGGCCTTAAAAAAACAACTGGATTTCAATAAAAATGAATTCATTACAGGCATCGCCATTGGCATACCAAACTTCTTCACTATATACCTTATCCTCAGAGGGCTTGAACTAGGTTGGAAAGGAGCTATACTTTTCCCGACCAATAATGTGGGGACTATCCTCTTCACCGCCCTAGTGGGCATTTTCATTTTCCAGGAAAAGCTTTCTCGCGCTAATTACCTGGGTTTAGTGTTTGCTCTGATTTCGGTTTTGCTATTTTCGTTGCCGTGAGTCAACAGGAAGATCAATATTACTCCATTGCGGGCCAATTTGAAGCCGAATACAAGGATAAGGGGTCTCGGTTTATTGCCTATTTGCGTGACATTAAAGATGAAGAGGCTTTCCAACAATTGATGAATGATGTGAAATCCTTACATCTCAAAGCAAGGCATCATTGCTATGCCTTCCGTCTTAAAGGGGATGAAATACTGGAACGTTATAGCGATGATGGCGAACCATCAGGTACGGCAGGAAGACCTATACTCAATCAATTGATAAGCCATGATCTTGAAGATGTGGCCTGCATCATTGTCAGGTACTTTGGTGGCACCAAGCTGGGTACTTCGGGACTGATCAAAGCCTATAAAACTGCGGCCCAGCTAGCCATTAGAGAAGCAGATATTCTCACACTCTACCAGACTGATGTATTGCATATTGATTTTGACTATGCCATCATGGGGCAACTCATGGATACTATCAAGAAATTTTCATTCAGCATTGCCGCATCAAACTTTGATGCAAAACCATATATTCAACTTGAGTTACGGCTGCGTTTGATTCAAAATGCCCCCAAACAAATCCTGGCCAGCTTGCTTAATAGAAATATTGAGGACATCGATGAAGAGACGAGCATCGACGGCCTACGCTTCAGATTTCCTGAATCTATGCAATAGCCGGATAAAGAAATCTCTTATATCTTGAAAATTACTGTCGTTCATCGCCCTGTAGCTGAGAAATACTGCCAAAGGAGCTATTACGATATTAGGCAGCCAGGCTGCAAAGACCGGCCCTATCGCCATTGTTTTGCTGAGCCGTTCGCCCATGATATTCAGAATAATAAATAACATGAAGAAGATTATAGCAACCAGTAAAGGATAGCCATAGCCTCCTTTTTTAACAATACTTCCCAATGGGGCTCCAATAAAAATGAAAATAATACAAATAAGGGCCCACGAGTATTGCTGATGCAATCTCAGCACATAACGTGCTTTGCCGTATTGGATGCTTTGCTCTTCTCTGAATGCACTCGAAAGCCGATCTTGGCGCTTTTCCGCTTCATATTTTATAGCCTTGGCCAGGTATATCCTATCCTTCCTGTTAAAGCTCTCAAGGAGTGATGTAAGCCCCGATATGTCCTGTTCCGCTTCCCTGTCAAAATCCATATAGGCCGGATTCTTTGTTTTCGTAATATACTTCTCCTGCTCACCTGACTTCTTGATAGCATCCCTCATTTGTGCCGGCAGGTATTTATCATCTTCATCTTCCTTGGTCGAGACCTTGGACTCTGGCGCTGGTTCCCGGTTAACAAGCTCGCTATAATTATACTCAAACCTCTTACTGTTTTTAATGAGAGCCTTGTCGATCGAATCTATGGCTGTCCTCAATTGGGAAGCGTTCAATAAGTCGTATTCCTTACGATGCAGGTTCAGACTGGAAGCTTCAAGGTCGAACTCTGACATATCAAAAACCTTGGTCCATTTTTTAAATTCAGTCCTCATGAAAGGTTCAGAGTTGTCGTCTAGCGTTTTCTTTGCTTTATCTATTTCACGGTATTGTTCACCATCTTCAAGCTCCATAACAAAATAGTCATCATCGGGGCTGGCATACATCCTCCCCCTGCTGGCTACCAGCATATTCACCTTACGCCTGTCAGGAACAGTATGGTCATAAACAAGGACATCCCTGATCTCACCAGTGGACTCCTCTTTATCGCCTACCCGTATGACGAAATTTCTAAAATCCTTGCTGAAAGTACCTTCTGCTATATTCAGGGCCGGCTTTTGCTTTCGAATGGCGTTGAACCGGTAAATAAACTTGTAATTCGCTCTCGGCTTGAGATAGTTTGATGCCAGCAAAGAAAAGCATGCGGTCAGGATCGAGATGAGTATTCCCATCGCCATAATGCGTATCAGAGAAATACCGGAGGATTTCATGGCGGAGATCTCATATTTCTCGGCGAGATTTCCAAAAACCATCACCGAAGCAATCAAAATTGAGACCGGTACAGCCTCTGGAATGATCCTTACTGAAAAATAAAAGATCATTTCTAGAAGTACACCCAAAGAAAAGCCTTTCCCTATGATATCATCTATATACTTCCACAGAAACTGCATAACCAACACAAACTCAGCCACAAAGAAGGCTAGCAGGTAAGGCGGAATGAAGTCCAGAAGTACGAGTTTATCAATCTTCTTCAAGGAAAATCAAGCTTTTTGATAAAAAATCATGATTTAATGTAACATTTGATAATGGCTGTCGTCATGATGGTGTAACAAAACTTAAAATGGCTTTATTGCCCTAGATTTATAAAAAAAATAAATCATCTGACAATCGCTAGGTAAGTTTAAGAAATGCAGATCACAGAGTTTAACCATATCGTCCACAAGATAAAAGATAAAATGTATCGCATTGCCTTCCGTGTAGTGCGAAATCATGAAGAAGCGTGTGACGTAGTGCAGGAATCTCTTGTTAAAATCTGGAAAAAATGGGACAAGCTTTCTGAAGTTGAAAACAAGGAAGCTTACTGCATGACGATTACACGAAACATGGCCATTGATCAATACCGCTCCAAAAAGATGGATACTTCGAATATCGATCAACACTATGATCTTAAGTCAGGCGCAGCCAACCCGGAAAGATCCATCATTGCCAAGGATGAATTAAAGTCTGTCAGGGCATTTATCAATAATCTGCCTGAACATCACCGAGCTGTTCTCGAACTAAGAGATATCGAAGGTTACAGTTACAAGGAGATCAGCGACATCACAGAATATTCGTTGGAACAGGTTAAGGTTTATTTATTCCGCGCACGATTGCGCATTAAAGAACATTTTAACATAAGTGTATCATGAGAAATGATATGAATAAGATACTGGACAAATATTTTAAAGGAGAAAGCCATTTGGAAGAAGAAAAGCTTTTGCGTGAGTACTTCAGCTCAAATGAGTTTGACGAAGAATTGCAAGACCTGGCTCCCGTTTTCAACTATTTTAATTCGGAGGCTAAGTTAGGAAAGAGCTTTGAACCAGATCTTTCTTTTATCAAAGAAAAGAAAAAAGTGAGCTTCCTGTTTCCTAAAATAATCGGCATTGCTGCATCCATCTTACTCCTATTCGGCCTCACACAAATTTTTGTGAACCAGGATACCATGTATAAAAACAAGTATACCGAGATCGAAGATCCCAAAGAGGGCTTGGAATTCACCCTTGAGACACTTGGTTTTGCCAGCACAAAAATGAATAATGCCATTAAGCCGGTTTCACATATCAAAGAACTGGAAACGGCACTGCAGCCTATGTCTCACATCAAAGAATTGGAAAAAGCAGCTGTATTTAACTTTAA
>RFSX01000124.1 GCA_009923745.1 Chitinophagia bacterium | reverse complement strand
TCAAGAACAGAAGAAGCCCTTGCGATTATGTGCTTGATAAACATCAGTTTGCTTTTAAAATTAACCATAAACGCCAATGCACTGCTGCAGAACGATACCCAAAATACTATGGCTTTATGATCTCAAAAGGAGTAAGCACAGGACAGGAATCCTTATTTAGGCTGAGAATAAAATTATGGAAGAGGCTTTGAAGTCTGAACTGGAGAAAGTAGGTCCTCGATCTGTAAAGTGGAGGGGCATACTAAAAAGATCAGGCTTGTTCTTGCCTGAAAGTTGATTTTCATCTTTTCCAGGTGGGATATTGCTTTATTTTTGCCGATTAAATATAGAACACTATGAGGCTGTTTGTACTTGTATTTATTGCAGTATGCTATGGGCTGAATGCACAGGTTTCTCTTGAAGAGAGCTTGAATAATCTTGATGAATACATCAGCTATGTACAGGATGAGAAACTTTTCGTCCATACGGACAAGCTTAATTATATTCCAGGAGATACTATCTGGTTTAAAGCCTATTTGCTGGATGGTATCACCTTAAGACCCGGTACAGCTTCGAGCGTGGTGCATCTGGAGCTGTTTAGCCCTTCAGATACCCTTGTCAAGGCATTGAAGTTATACAGTGGCGCGAGTGGTCTTGTCGCTGGGGATATTGTTCTCAGGGAAGACATTGAAATCGGTGAATACAAGCTGAGGGCGTATACCAATCACATGCGTAATCAGGATAATGAGACCTTTTTCACTTCGCACCTGCATATATGGGATCCTCTCGAAACCAGCACCAATGCATTTTCTACAGATGAGAGTTCAGGAATGCCTGCGAACAATACCAATCCTTCATTGAAACCTCAGCTGCGTATATTCCCTGAAGGAGGTGAGTTGATTATTGGTCTTAAATCCAGGCTCGCCCTGGAGCTTTCTAATATTGACATCGACCGTTATGAGGTAAGCGCTAATCTGATGAACGCCGAGGATAAGCTTATTGCCCCAATTCGCTTTTACGATAGAGGACTTTCCCTTGTTGAATATACGCCAAAAGGAGCTACAGGAGATTATATCGAGTTGAGTGTAAATGGTATTTACTATTCCTATGATTTGCCAAGGGCTCGTGAGGAAGGATATGTACTCAGCCTGACTAAACGACCGGGGCAGCTCATCGTTAAAGTTCAGGAGAGCAGCTCGCAAGTAAATTCAAAGGCCTTCCTTATTGCCCATCTTCGTGGACAAGTCATATGGAGTTCTGAAGTAAAGTTTACTGGATCTCAGTATGTTGGGATTCTTCCTACAGAATCTCTTGGCTCAGGAGTGGTGCATCTGACATTATTCGATGATAGTATGCGTCCGCAATGTGAACGATTGGCTTTTATCTATAATGCTGCACATGAGATAGACATGACGACATCTGCCGAGGTATACCTAAAGCAGCAGGAATTCACTTTGCGTCTGGATAGAGAGGCAGTCACCAATAGGGATGCCAGCGATTTGTCATGTTCGGTTTCCATTTTTAAAATAGATAATGCGCAAGCTGGCAGTAGTACGCATAATATTTGTTCTGCGCTACTCCTCAACTCTGATCTGAGAGGCGAAATTGAAAATCCGGATTGGTTTTTTGAAAGCGGATTGGATTTTAAAAAAGCCTATTTACTTGACATCCTTATGATGACCAGGGGGTGGAGGCGATTTACATGGAAAGATGTCAATTCCAGAAGAAGAAGGGCTCTTGATTATAGTTTTGAAAAAGGCATAATGGTTGAAGGCTGGACAGGCGGTGTTCTGAGTACCGACAAGGCCGTTCGCTCCAAGGTTGTTTGTTCATTCATGGACCAGGCTTTTTATGAACAGGAAACTGAAACCGATGAGAATGGACGATTCAGCTTTGGACCGTTCGTAAGCTATGATACCATAAAGACATTCTTACAGGCGCGGCGATTATTGTCGAAAAAAGAATTAGCTAAGCTTGAAGGAAAGCGAAACGTTTTGATACACAGGGAAGAGTGGGAGAGAGCCCCGTTTACAAATGAATCTGAAGGGACGAAGGAATCCAAATTCTACATTTCTGAAATTTTCAAGGATGAAGAGCGTACAGCCTATTACCGTATGTCTGAATATAAGGACATGATGAAGGTGGATATGGATGCCCTTGTTGTATCGGCAAAAAAGAAAACGAAAAATGACAGCCTGAACGACATTGCCAATCGCTTGAGTGTTTATGGCGAACCATCTGCGCGATATGTGCCTGGTGAAAATGACTATCAAAGCGGGACTGTGTTTGATATGCTTCGTAGAGTAGCAGGCGTTCAGGTCAGCGGAACAGCTCCTTCGCAAAGTGCTCGTATACGGGGAGTGTCATCTATTAATGCAGACCAAACGCCCTTGTATCTCATAAACGGGATGGTAACTGATGAGGCGACTGTCAATACGGTCAGCTCCTACGAAGTACTTTTTATTGATGTGTTGAAAGATGGACGCGCAGCTATATTTGGTCTGAGAGGCTCAAATGGTGTCATAGCCATTTATACCGGACCGCGTGATCCTTCCAGCTATAAACGTAAACCAGGAATTATAAACTTTGAGTTGGAAGGTTTTTATACTGAGAGGGAATTTTATAGTCCCAAAAGGTCCTATGAATACCAAAGTGCTGGTCTTCCTGATTTGAGAACGACACTATACTGGAATCCAGAACTTATACTGAAAGCAAAAACCACAGAAGATATCCGCATGTTTTGTTCTGACAGGACAGGAACCTTCGTCGCTGAACTAAACGGCATATCGACTCAAGGTACGCCGGTATATGCCAGGAAAATCTTCAGGGTAAAATAAGTCAGGTCTCATCAGATGGCTCTGTGAATAATAGATAGGACCAAACTAAGGACATCCGAGTCATGAGTCTAAATAAATAGTGTAAAGCTTGTAATAATACAGTATTTAAATACCTGACCAACAGTGTCCTCTTCATAGCATGCCATCTTCAGATTGTAATGTGCCAGTTTACTACAATGCTTTAAGATATCTGAAGTTCATGTGCTGTGGAAAAATATAATCTCTGAGAATCGAAATCTGTACCATATCGTATGCAAAAGCAAATCAGTACCTTTTTGAAAAGCAAAAAGGCACTTAATATCTAAGCCTCATACATCTTCTTTATTATACCTTGCTGCGTTTATGTGCTTGGTTCTTTTACTAGCTATGATTTACAGGTACTTATATTTGTAGATTTAAAATCTCTTTTCTCTGAATATTGTTTTTGTAAGACTCCATGAGCAATTCCACTTCAGTTTCCTCATCCTTGCCTTTATCCAAGGTCCCTGTGCTGTGCTGTATGTTCTTGATTTTATCCAGGTAGTAAAAGTCATTATAAAGGCTGAGAGCTTCTTCAAGTATTGATAAGTTTAATTCCGAACTTTTATTATTGCCATAAAATTGTTCCAAGACTTTTGCACTGGCTGCTTTTGATTTGAAGGCCTCAAGTTCTGGTCGATCCCTTCCATCTATGTTAACTATCATAAAGGGCGCTTTGCCTTTATACACCTTGCCTGTCTTGCGGTGCACAAGCTTAAGAACCTGACGACCGTCTGGGCCGGCTATGAACCCGGGTGCATATTCCATCAGGGGATCCTGATCTTTTTGATTGCATACAAGCCATTGCCTGGCGACAGCCACCGGAAACTCGGGAGTATCGAAGCGCAGAGTAATATCCTCAGACAGAAATGCTTTGGATTCAAATATGTTATGGAGTGTTTTCCCGGTATACCTGCTTGCTATTGACCCTGCAAGCAGAAATGGAGCAGCGGGAGCAAATATAGGAAGAGAACCTGCATGAGCGAAAAGTTTTGTCAGCGCTTTGCTAAATGATTTTCCAATAGTATCAGCAACCAACTCAAATGAACACAATAGGCTGCCAAAATGAAGGGCAGGGGTATAGAAGACTATCGGACTGCCGTTTTCAAATGCGCCTATATCCATATAACTGTAATCTTCAGCACGTTCCTGTATGTGGTTGATCATTCGTGCCGATGCTGCATGTTCCAGATATGACTTGACACCCGAGAAAGTCATGACATCAGGTCGACGCCCAAGGAATTTCTTGGGAACATCCCCCGAATAGGAGCTCATTATTTCTATACTCAGAGGTTTGCCTAATCCTATATCGGAGAAAGAGTTTACTGATTGGGGATGCTTCGATTGAGCTCCGTTTAAATCGAAAACACCCTTGCGAAATTCAATTTTGGCGACGCTTTTATTGTGTATGATATCGGACAGCTGGGATGCCTTTTGCCTCAATTCCTCGTAGTAAGCAGGAATTGAGCCAACATAATACGTAATGGCCATAATGATATGTTTAAAATGTTATTGAACCTTATTATAGCAGGCGATGCAGCCTGCTGAACCATTATGGCGTTGAAGGAAACGAATTGTTAATATAGAAATTCTTATAAGGCTTCTA
>RFSX01000123.1 GCA_009923745.1 Chitinophagia bacterium | reverse complement strand
TTTTTTTTTCAGATCCTAAACTACTTTCAAGTTCACGACTTCTTTGAATCATTTTTCCAAAATCTGGAGTCGCTTTTGAAATACTGATACCATAATCCTCTGCATGGCTGATGTAGTTGAAAACCTGCGCAGACTTAAGCAATGCTTTTGTTGGAATACAACCCCAATTCAGGCATATGCCGCCTAAATTTTCTCTTTCAACAACGGCTACTTTCATACCTAGTTGTGATGCCCTAATCGCAGCAACATAACCACCTGGGCCACTTCCCAATACAATCAGATCAAAATTCATATTCTTTAAATTTTGCGCAAATATATGACAAATGATATTACTCGAAACCGAACGCACACTCCAAATAATAAGTTCAAGAAACCAAAACATAGATCAGAGACTATTGATTCGAAGAATCAGATCATATGCAAAAAAATGCGGGTCTAGGGAGATAGAATCGCTAAGATCACAGAGAACAAAAGAAACATAGCTACGTTAGGCTATCAGAAGCAATCAGCAGGCCGATATCTTGAAATTTTAGGTCCAAGAATTGATTATCTTCGTGTGCAAACAAATTTAAACCAAGATAGATGAAAGTGGCTATGTTTCCAGGCTCATTCGACCCCATTACACTGGGTCATTTAGATATAATAAAGAGAGCTCTTCCCGTCTTCGATAAGTTATATATAGCTATAGGCCAGAATACGCAGAAGAAAACCCTTTTTGAAATAGACCAACGCCTGGAATGGCTAAGGTCTGTGTGCAAGGATGATAATAAGCTTGAAATTGGTCTCTATGAGGGATTAACGGTTAACTATGCTAAAGAAATAGGAGCAAAGTATTTGATAAGGGGCTTGAGAAATGCTTCCGACTTCGACTATGAAAAAACAATATCCCAGTTGAACAGCATCATAGGAGATGGCCTGGAAACAGTATTCTTTATTTCAAAACCGGAATACAGCCACATCAGCAGTACTATTGTCCGAGAAATTATAAAGGGCAGGGGTGATGTTAGCGCTTTTGTACCTAAGACTATTTACACTGATATCGAATCAAAATATTATACATAAAACTCTAATCAAATTTTCTATGTCAAACGCAATTTATAAAGTGCCCACAGCAAGCAATGAGCCGGTATATTCTTATGCCCCTGGATCAAATGAGCGTAAAGCTCTGAAGGAAGCAATACACACATTAAGATCCCGTGAAATGGATATACCCATGTATATAGGATTTGAAAAGGTATACACAGATAACAAAATAAGCCTGTCACCACCGCATGACTTGGCTCATAAACTGGGTCAATATTCTAAAGGCGATGCATCACATGTAAAAAAAGCTATTGATGCTGCCCTAGCAGCTAAAAAGGACTGGGAGACCATGGCCTGGGAAGACAGGGCCGCTATTTTTCTTAAAGCAGCTGATTTGATAAGTGGCCCACACAGGGCTGAATTCAATGCTGCTACCATGCTATGCCAATCCAAGAATGCATATCAATCAGAAATTGATTCTGTGTGCGAATTTGCAGACTTTCTGAGATTCAATGTTCAATACCTTACAGAAATATATGCCCAACAACCGAAGAGCTCTAAAGCCATTTGGAACAGAACGGAGTACAGACCTCTAGAAGGCTTTGTATTTGCCTTGACACCATTCAATTTTACAGCGATAGCGGGCAACCTTCCTGGCACGCCAGCTTTGATGGGCAACACTGTGGTATGGAAGCCAGCTGAATCACAAATTTATTCAGCCAATTTCATTATGAAGATTTTTGAAGAAGCAGGTCTGCCTCCTGGTGTTATCAACCTGGTTTATGTTGACGGTCCAATAATAGGTGATCTTGTTTTTTCACATCCTGAATTCGCAGGCTTGCACTTTACAGGAAGTACGGGCGTATTCAAGCATATATGGAAAACCATAGGGAATAACCTAGATATATATAAAAGTTTCCCGCGCATCGTAGGAGAGACAGGCGGGAAAGATTTTGTCCTGGCTCATCCTTCAGCAGATGCAAAGCAAGTAGCTGTTGCATTGACACGTGGTGCCTTTGAGTTTCAAGGTCAAAAATGTTCCGCAGCTTCAAGAGCATATATTCCCAAATCATTATGGCCGGATGTCAGTGCAGCCATGAAGTCTCACCTTGAGGAGATCAAAATGGGGCCTGTGGAGGACTTTTCAAACTTTGTGAATGCGGTTATCGATGAGAAAGCCTTTGATAAAATAAGCAGCTATATTGACAGTGTTCGTGCCTCTGATGATGCAGAAATTTGGTATGGCGGGAAGTATGACAAATCAAAAGGTTATTTCATTGAACCTACTGTCGTCATTGCGAAAGATCCTAAGTACCGCACCATGTGCGAGGAGATATTTGGACCTGTTCTGACAGTCTATATATACGAAGATGACCAGTTTGACCAAATTACTGAGCTGGTAGACCAAACATCACCTTATTCTTTGACAGGTTCGTTGTTTGCTAGAGAAAGAACAGTAATCAGGAAAACATCTGACAAACTGAGGTATTCGGCTGGCAACTACTATATCAACGACAAACCCACTGGTGCTGTTGTGGGCCAACAGCCTTTTGGGGGTGCAAGAGCATCCGGTACTAACGACAAGGCTGGATCGGTTTTAAATCTCTACAGGTGGATTTCACCTCGAACTATAAAGGAGAATTTCACTCCTCCAACGGATTACAAGTATCCGTTTTTATCTGGAGAGTAATTAAAAGAATGGGGGAGGCCATTGTGGCCCCTCCATAATTTTTGACACGAAGTTCATAATCATTACAGGCTTTGTAAGAAGAATGAAAAGGATGCCATATAAAGCACCAAAGAGGTGTGCACTATGTCCTATGCCATCACCATACTGCCTTTTATCAGCCCAATGGGAATAGTAGATAAATCCAGCAGCAAAGATAATGGCAGGTACCGGAGGATAAAGGAACCAGCTCCATGGATCGAGCAAGCAATAAATAAGCACTAAGGCTGAGGTAGCTCCCGATGCTCCGACGGCAGAATAGGAAAAGGAATTCTTATATCTGAAGTGGGTGGGCATGTCAGCAACAACAATAGCAGAGCAATACATAAATATAAAGTAAACCGGCCCCATGCCTGAACCGTATAATGCCTTGAAAACACTTTCAATATGCATACCAAACATATACAGAACAAAAGCATTTATAAATAAATGAGTGGTATTTGCGTGCACAAAACCGCTGGCTAAAAGTCTATAGTATTCTTTTTTGTTGTGTTCAGACCAAGGGTGGTGTTTCAGTCTTTCTATAACATTCATATTCTTGAAACCTTGCAGGGAAATAAGTACCGTTAGTATAAGAATGGCCAGTGTAATTGACATATGATTCTAGTTTTATTGTTGAACACAGTTCTGCTGATATTATTCATTATGGTATGACTCGTTATTTAAGATTGTAAAGGCACGATACAATTGCTCAATAAAGACCAGACGTGCCAGGTGATGCGGTAAAGTCATTGGCGAAAGAGACAATCGCATATCAGCTTGCTTTTTGAATTCGGGATCAAATCCATAGGCCCCGCCAATCACAAAAACCAGCTTTGATGTATTCATTTGAAATTGTCCGATTTTCTTGCTTAAGGTAATGGAATCATACTGCTTGCCATTTTCATCGAGCAGAACCACAAGGCCTTTACCTTTAATCTTGGACTCGAAAAGTAAAGCTTCGGCTTTCAAAAGCTCTGAAACTGGTAATGAGGATGCATTCTTGACAGGAGGTATTTGTATGTTATCAAATTGACAATAATGCTTGAGTCTTTTCTCAAACTCTGATTCTGCATCAGAATACAGGTTCTTCTGTTTTTTTCCGATATGATAAATTTCGACTTTCATTTCTCCAATTTTCTCAACCAGCCTAAAATGGATTCATTCGAAATATAATAACCGCCTTTGTTCTTAACTAAAGAAAAATTAACCCTGCTTATTTTACCTACGTTCTGTTGAATGCGTTCAATTTCGTTTTGGCTTAGTTCCCTGACAAGAGTAAGATGACCAAATCTGTTTTTATCATTCTTGCCAAAAACAAGGATGTCTCCAATCGGGGGTTTTGAGACAGAGCCATTCATATATTGCGTAAGATTTCTATTCTCATTGTGGTGACCATTGGACAATGAGCTATCGAAAAGCATATAGGCATGCCCATAAGAATCAGACATGCGATGATTCTTTATCTGGTAATAATACCTTTTAACAAATTCAACACACTGATACTTAAGGCCTAGATTGTAAGCTTCTCTGCTGAGGTTCCTTCCGAAAAAATTTGACATTCTGCCATTATCATATACAGTCATTGGATTATAGGAATCGATGATATCAGCGGAGGACCAGTCTTTCTTAACCGGAAAACAGACAGCGGGCCCACTGAAGTGTATTCCAAGGGTAAGAATACCGATTAACAAGCATGTATGAGAGCTTAGCATTGTTTGCACACTATAAAAGGGTCACTGCAAATATACATATGCGGATTACACGAAAAAATGAAGTTCCAATATTAAAGCGAAGTCTA
>RFSX01000122.1 GCA_009923745.1 Chitinophagia bacterium | reverse complement strand
TGGTACTATAATACTAACCCTTTTGTTTGCTATCCAACCCATGCGGGTTGAATCCGTGGCCTGGGTTACAGAGCGAAAAGATGTTCTTTTCGGTGCCTTTTATCTGGCAGCAATGCTCTATTATATCCGGGGCAAACAAGAAGGCTTTAAGACATCTTATTATGCAATTATAGGTCTTTGCTTCATTCTTTCACTATTCTCTAAAATACAGGCTGTTGTCCTGCCTGTCAGTTTGGTCCTTGTTGACTACTATCTTTCAAGACAAAAGACCATCACTTTAAAGAGCATTTTGAATAAATGGCTTTATTTTATCGGTTCGCTGGCTGTGGGAATCCTGGGCATCTACTTTCTGCAGGATGAAGGATCGACACAACAGGTATACAAAGGAATTTCAAGAATATTCATCGGCAGCTTTTCACTATTGATCTATCTGGTCAAGTCTGTTGTTCCATACAAAATGTCACCCCTCTATCCCTACCCTTCTTCCCTTGACTGGTACTATTTTGTGTCGCCCATAAGTTTCCTTCTAGTGGGCTGGGCCCTTTGGAGATCATACTTCAAGAAATATTATGTCTGGTTTTTCGGTCTTGGGTTCTTTATGGTCAATGTTGTTTTACTTCTGCAAATACTGGGCGCCGGACAGGGATTCCTCGCAGACAGATTTACATACATACCATACATTGGCCTGTTTTTCATCATGGCCTATTTTATTGAACAGTATGTCAAAAACAATCCGAAACGAAAACCCCTGGCTACAGGATTGGTAGCAGCTATATTAGCGATCTATAGTATGATGTGCTTTCAGCAAAATAAAATCTGGCACGACAGCGGCACCTTATGGACTCACGTACTTAAATATCATACTAAATCAACCCTGCCATGGGGCAACCGCGCCAATTATTACCGTGATGAAGGGCGGATCGCGGAAGCCCTTCATGATTACTCTGAAGTCATAAAGTTGGTTCAGGACAAACCCGAACCCTATAATTCCAGGGCAAAATTGTATTTCGGTTTCCCTCAAAGGGATTCACTGCTCAAAGCGCTTGACAATTATAATAAAGCCATAGTATTAGACCCGGATAATGCTGAGTACTGGACCAATCGTGGTGCCACCTACGCTAAACTGGGAGACCCTAATAACGCCGTCAAAAATTTTAACAAAGCCCAGGAGTTTGATCCTAATTTTGCCAATCTATACCTGAACAGATCGGTGATATTCAACAATTCCGGTCAGTGGCAAAATGCACTGAATGACATAACGAAATACCTGGAATTGAAACCCTATCATGCCGATATGTGGTATGAAAAAGCGCGATTACATCAGCTCTTTAATGATTACCAGGGTTTCATAGATGCAAGCAACAGGGCGATCCAAATGGACCCTAATAAAGCTTTGTATCATTACCAGAGGGCTAAGGGCTTACATGCCTTTAAAAGGCTGCAAGAAGCCAAAGCAAGTTTGAACAGGGCTATGCAGCTTGGTGTACAGCCTGAACAGGAAGTCATTAATAAGATACTAAACCAGTAGTCATTGAAACTTTCTATAATCATACCTGCCTATAACGAAGAATCAAGTCTTGAACGAATTGTAAATTCTGTACTTGACGTTGAATTGATTGATTCGGTTGACAAAGAAATCATTATTGTCAATGATTCATCCTCAGACAATACAGGAGCAATCGCACAGTCTCTGTCAGAAAAGTACAGCTCAATACATCTGCATAACCACCCAAAAAATATGGGAAAGGGAGCAGCCATTCATACAGGTATCCGGGAAGCGACAGGAGATTTTATTATCATTCAGGATGCTGACCTGGAGTATGACCCACGGGAATTCAATTTATTATTGAAGCCGGTAATGGAAGGCCACGCTGATGTGGTTTATGGTTCGAGATTTCTAGGTGGTAATGCACACAGAATACTGTTCTTTTGGCACACGATAGGCAATAAATTCCTGACGATGCTCTCAAATATGTTTTCAAACCTGAACCTGACAGACATGGAAACCTGTTATAAACTATTCAGGAGTGATATCATAAAGTCCATCAATCTCAAAGAAAAACGATTCGGCTTCGAACCGGAAGTAACAGCCAAGATTTCAAGGATGAAGAATATAAGAATCTATGAAGTCGGTATCTCCTATTACGGAAGGACTTACGAAGAGGGCAAAAAAATCAACTGGAAGGATGGGTTAAGGGCTTTGTACTGCATTTTCAAATACAATTTTATCAGTCGATGAATCCTTCAGAATTCAGTTTTCCTGAACTAGATGAAGTAGGCATAGATACCCTTGATGCCATTTCATTTGCTCCACGTTTCAACCGTTGGATGTATGAAAACATTAAGGACTTTTGCCATGGAGAAATCCTCGAAATCGGATCAGGCATAGGCAATATTTCGACCCACTTTATAGAAGAAGGTGCATCGATTCACTTAAGTGATATTAGAGATAATTACATCGACATACTCAATACCAGCTTTGGTGATTCAGCTCAATCGGTTCTCAAAATGGATATTAGTGCGCCGGACTTCAATACGCGCTATGCGGATCTTATTGAAAAATTTGACAGCATATTTGCATTGAATGTGGTCGAGCACATAAAAGATGATGCGCTTGCTATAAAGAACTGTAGAAAGCTCTTAAAACCAGGTGGACAACTCACCATTCTGGTGCCGGCCTACCAGGCTTTATACAACAGTTTTGATACTGCCTTGGAGCATTACCGCAGATACACAAAAAAGTCCCTGAACAGCTTGTTTACAGAAGGCTTTAAAATAAGTAAATCCCGCTATTTCAATGCATTCGGCATGTTGGGATGGGTGGTTTCTGGCAGTATTTTGAAGAAAAAGACCATAGCCAAATCTGAGATGCAATTGTATGATAAACTTCTGTTTATTGCGAAAACTATAGACTTTCTATGCATGAACAAAATTGGCCTGTCTGTAATCAGCTCAGCCCGGAAAGTTTAAATCCTATTCAAGCACTTCAGGCGCCATACCCATATTTGAAAAGCCCCCATCATGAAAGAGGTTTTGCATCGTGACCATTCGGGTTAGATCAGAAAATAAACTTATACAGTAGTCGGCACATGATTCAGCCGATGCATTACCCAGTGGAGACATCTTATCCGCATAGGCGAAAAATTCATCAAAACCCTTAACACCACTGCCCGCAGTAGTCAAGGTAGGGCTTTGGCTGATGGTATTTACACGAACATTTTTCTTTTTTGCCCAATGGTATCCAAAACTACGAGCGAATGATTCAAGCAGGGCTTTGGATTCAGCCATTTCACTGTAATCAGGGAAAGTCCGCTGAGCAGCAATATAACTCAAAGCAAGGATAGAGCCCCAGTCGTTCATTGCATCAAGCTTATAAGCGGTCTGCATCAACTTGTGGAATGAAATAGCAGAAATATCAAAGGTCTTCGACATCCAGTCGTACTTGATATCCGTATATTCTCTCTTCTTCCTGACATTTAAAGACATACCTATGGAGTGTAGCATGAAATCTATCTTCCCTCCAAAAATTTCCATGGATCGGGTCAGAAGGTTTTCCAGATCTTCCTCTGAAGTAGCATCAGCACCTATCACTTCTGTTTGAAGCTTTTCAGCTAGGGTCTGAATGGCTCCCATCCGCAGAGCAACGGGTGCATTGGTTAATACAATGCGTGCCCCTTCCTCATGGGCTCTTTCAGCCACATGCCAGGCGATTGAATTCTCATCCAGTGCACCGAAAATAATTCCTGTCTTACCTTTTAATAGTCCAAATGACATATCTCTGATTTTAGAAAGAGTGAAGTTAATAAAAAATAGAAATGAAGCTCAGCAATCAGCCGATGAGTTCCTTCGCGTTTTCAAGAGCGAATGCGCTTGGCGGATCTCCACTCAGCATTTTAGCGATCTCATTGAGCCGCTCAGCACCTTCCAGTGCTTTGACATGGGTTACGGTTCTGCTGTCGATATCTTCCTTGAAAACAAAAAAGTGTTTTACAGCCCTGGCAGCAACCTGAGGTGAATGAGTGATGCAGATGATCTGGTGTGCTGAAGATAAATTTTTCAAAATATCGCCCATGCGATTGGCCACTTCACCGGAGACCCCTGAGTCTATCTCATCAAAAATCATAGTCGGCATTTCAAGAACATGGGCCACCATAGATTTCAAGGACAGCATAAGCCTGGCTGTTTCACCGCCTGAAGCGACTTTCTTGATCGGCAAAAACTCTCCCCCCCTATTCGCCTTAAAAAGTATTTGGACATCGTCTTTACCTGTATTGGTAAAATGCTCTCGCTCCCCTAATTCAATCTTGATTTCAGCAGAAGGCATGGCCAGAAGATCCAGCTTCTTGTTTATTTCTTCTTGTATAGATGGAAAGACAGACTTCCTGGATTCGCGCAACATAAGCGATCGCTCAAGCAATTGCTTTTCAAGGACTTCAGATTTTTGTGTCAGTTCTTTTATGCGATGCTGATTGCTGTCAAATCCTTCGATTCTGTTTTGCAAATCACTATAGATGCCAAGCAACTCTTCAACAGAGCTGACCTGGTGTTTTCTTTGAAGTG
>RFSX01000121.1 GCA_009923745.1 Chitinophagia bacterium | reverse complement strand
CAGTTTTATGTTTCTTACACTCTTTTTTTATTAAATTCCAGGCACAGATAATTGACTCTTTATTGGCTATAGCAATTTTTTTTGTAAATAGACAACAAAGATTATTTTTACCAATCCTTATTGGAGGCGAAATACTTTGAATTGCAAAATCAGTTAATAAACATGAAAAGAAAAGCACTGTTTTCCTTTTGCTTAATGGTTCTTTTGTTAAGCTCGTGCGGAAGAGATGATTCAGGACAATTGCTGGGCGTTCCCGACAGACCGACATGGAATGGTATAAATCCATTTGGAATGGTATATGTGCCTTCTGGTACCCTCACCATCGGACAAAGTGACCAGGATGTTTTCCAAACTTATATACAGCGTCAAAAAACCGTATCGATTTCTGGTTTCTTTATGGATGACACAGAAATCACAAATAATGAGTACAGACAGTATGTATACTGGGTAAGAGACTCACTTGCTCACCTTATCATGGATGATATCTATGAGGATGAGTACGGTAATGAAAGAATAGACTGGGAATACGAGTTGGATTACAGCTCAGAAGAGCTGGATGATATGTATTACCAGGGCGATATGAAAATCAATGATTTCGAGCGTGCCCTTGATACGCGTCAGTTGCAATACACCTACAAGTGGATAGACTGGCAAAAAGCAGCTCATAATCCGGACATAGTACGTTCCAACCTGCTTAAAGAGGAAACAGTATCCGTTTATCCAGATACATTGGTTTGGATAAGGGATTTTGCATATTCATACAATGAGCCTTTCACTCGTAACTACTTCTGGCACCCGGCATTTGATGACTATCCGGTTGTCGGTGTTAACTGGAAGCAGGCCAAGGCATTTTCACACTGGAGAACCCATATCTGGAATTCTTTCAAAGGAGACCAGCCTAATACTGAGGAATTCAGACTTCCTACGGAAACAGAATGGGAATGGGCCGCCAGAGGTGGCCGTGAGATCGCTCCATACCCTTGGGGTGGTTATTATATCAGAAATGCTAAGGGTTGTCTTCTCGCCAACTTCAAGCCTGG
Source organism: Chitinophagia bacterium (assembly GCA_009923745.1). Taxonomy (GTDB): domain Bacteria; phylum Bacteroidota; class Bacteroidia; order Chitinophagales; family Saprospiraceae; genus RFSX01. The sequence goes on along the minus strand of RFSX01000121.1, from coordinate 3,534 downwards.
AAGAGGTAATTATCCAGAGGATGGTGGATTTTACACTGTAAAAGCAGACGCTTACTTCCCTAATGACTACGGTCTTTACAACATGTCAGGAAACGTGTCTGAGTGGACAGAAACCCAGTATCATCCAAACGCCTATTCACATGTACACGATCTTAACCCGGATGTTAAGTACGATGCCAAGGACGATGATCCTGAAGCATATAAAAGAAAAGTAATCAGGGGCGGATCATGGAAGGATATTTCTTACTACTGCCAGACCGGCACGCGTAACTGGGAATATCAGGATACATCCAAGTCTTACATAGGCTTCAGATGTGCTCTTACCTTCCTTGGCAGATCCATCAATGATTTCTAATACGCTTTATTAGAACAACCATTAATATTTATCTAATCAGTTATTAACCTAATTTTAAAAATTCTAACTAATGGCTTTTTACAAATCAAAAGGATTTAAATACCTAAAGAACCTGATTATCGGAGTTGGTGCCGCAGTTGTAATGATGGGAGCACTCGCTAAAATTCTTTCTCACCCCCTTGGTAACATTTTGATCACAGCTGGTCTATGTACAGAAGCATTCCTTTTCCTCATGCTTGGTGTATTGCCTCCTGAAAAAGATTATTACTGGGAAAAACTTTACCCTGGACTAGATAACTACAACGCAAATCTTACACCTCTAACAGCTGGACCTACCTCTAAGCCAATGAGACCTCTTGATGCGGATGCAGTGGAAAGCCGTTTGGGTGGCATGCTTGATGAATTACAGGGAATGTCTAAAAGTCTGGGAAGCCTGAAAGCTCTTCAGGAAGTTGACTTTTCTGAAACTCAGGCTCAGATGGAGACTATGAATAACTTTTACACCAAGATGAACGATGCTATGGGTGTATTGACCGAGACTGTTGAGGATACAAAAATGTACAAAGAGCAGGTTGCTTCTTTGAACAGAAACCTTACCTCTCTTAACTCTGTATATGGTAACGTTCTGGGTGCTTTCAGAAAAGGAATAGAGGAATAATAATCAAACCTTTTAATTAACGCGTAAAATTTAATATATGTCTATTCCAAAGGAACCCCGTCAGCTCATGATCAACATCATGTATCTGGTACTTACGGCGCTTTTGGCGTTGAACGTATCTGCCGAGGTTTTCAACGCCTTTAAATTGGTTGACAAGGGTTTGGTTAAATCAAACAAATCACTTGATGAAGCCAACGCAGCATTGCCACAGGCCATCAGAGACGGTGCGAAAAAAAGAGAATCACTAGCGACTTACGCTGAGCGTGTAGATCCGATTTTGCAGAAGTCGGATGAAATGTCTGAATATCTTCAAAGTATCGTTGACGGTATGATTGAAGAAACAGGCGGATTTCTTGAAGACAGAGAAAATCCGGGTGTACTCACAGATGAGCTTAAAGCCGCAAAAGATTACGATATTACTACGAGAACATTGGTAACAAAATCAGACGGAACTCCAGGAATTGGAGAAGAAGTAAAAGCCAAGCTCGAAATGTACCGAGATGAAATTATGAGTCTCATCGATGAAGAAGATCAAGCCGCATTCTCTCAGAATGTTTCTGTTCAAATTGACAACGAAACATGGCAAAAGAAGAAAAAGAAAAGCTGGTCTCATATGAACTTTGACCATATGCCTCTTCAGGCTGTGATTCCAATTTTCACGAAGTATATCAATGATATCAAGTCAACTGAAGCAGCTGCTTTGAATTACCTAGCTAACAAGGTAGGTACGACAGCTGACCTCACTTTTGATAAATATACCGTGGTATCTGCTCCAGAACGTTCTTACGTTATCAAAGGAGAGCAATACAAAGCAGACCTTTTCCTCACAGCTGCAGCAGGTGGTGACTCCAAAACTGGAATTACAATTGCTGTAAACGGAAGAAATCTGTCACTGGATGACGAAGGTAAAGCGCAATTCGTTGAGACCGCCTCCAACATTGGTCCTCGCCGATATACAGCTACCGCTACTCTTACCAATCCAGTAACAGGAGAAACCGAATCATTCAAAAAAGAATTTGAATACGAAGTAGGAGAAAGATCTGTAACTGTATCAGCTACCAAGATGAACGTTTTTTACATCGGTGTTGATAACCCGGTTGAAGTATCAGCTGCCGGTGTACCGTCAAACCAGATCAACGTAAGTATGAGTGGTGCTGGTGAAGGAGCCATCAAAGCTGATCCTAACGGAGGATTCGTCGTAAACGTGAAAAGGCCAACAAAACTTGGTGAATTCGCTAAAGTCAATGTAACAGCCCCTGGGCTGCAGGCTTCAAAAGATTTCAGAGTCAAAAGAATACCGGATCCAGTTCCGAAACTATCTCAGAGTCGAGGTGGCCTGATGGGTTCAGGAGAATTCAAGATCCAGCCCGGTGTATTCCCGGTACTTGAAAACTTTGACTTTGATGCACGTTGCGAAATTGTTGGTTTCAGACTTGTACGGGTACCAAAAAGACAGGACCCTCAGGTTTCTGATAACAGAGGTGGACGTTACTCTGGAGAGACAAAATCCATAGTTGACAGAGCCAAGCCAACAGACACCTACTTCTATGAAAATATCAAATGCCGTTGCCCGGGAGACCCTGCACCAAGGGATATCGGAACAATGGTGTTCAAGATTAATTAAGAGATTAAATCTATAGATGATGTTAAAAAAGAATTTATTTTTTCTCCTTTTCCTGGGCCTCGGATTCAGCCTTACAGCTCAGCAGGATGACACACAGATCATCACAGAGTCAGGTACTCCCCTAGAGGAAATATACATTGACGGAATTGTCAAAAGGGAACTCATCAATGAAGCTCCGATATTGGAGTATGATGTTGTAAGGGAAGCTGATGCTGTATGGGAAAGAAAGATATGGCGAATTGTAGACGTCAGGGAAAAAATGAATATCCCATTCAGAAGTCCTAAAGCACCGTTTTTCAATATTTTGAAAGAACTTGCTGAAAATGGCGACGTGGCGGTATTCAAAGATGAGTTCTTCAGGGAGCCAATGACCATCGATGAGATCGAAAAAACCCTTTACAGGATCGATACAACGACGGTTTTTGACTACGACACCTATGAAGAAAAAATCACAGTGGTTCGTAACGATGTGAACTGGAATGATATCAAGCAATTTAGAATCAAAGAAATCTGGTATTTCGACAAAGAACTGTCAGTTATGGATTCGAGAATTCTTGGCATCTCTCCTATCCTCGATAATTACGATCCTACTACTGGTGAGCTAAAATACTCCCTGCCTCTTTTCTGGATCTACTATCCTGAGGCCAGAGAGCATTTTGCCCGTCACCGGATTCAAAACGACTACAACGACATAGCCCCACTCAACTGGTATGATATTTTCGAGCAAAGGTATTTTGCCAGCTATATCATGAAAAGGTCAAATACACTTGATCTCAGGATAGAGGACTTGTATTATGGTTATGACAGAGAAGGCATTGATCGACTTATGGAGTCAGAAAAGATTAAAGCTGAACTCTTTAATTTCGAACACGATCTTTGGGAATATTAATATCATCT
>RFSX01000013.1 GCA_009923745.1 Chitinophagia bacterium | reverse complement strand
TTTGATTCTACTGCAGGATAGTAGTCAATGAGGTCCTTACTCGTATTATGCGAATTTGTAATGACGAGGTCTGCACGCTTTAATACGCCCTTCAGTAAAATTTTGTGCAAAATCACAGAATGCAGAGGATGAAACTGAGGAAAGAGAATAGGGGTGAGGTCATGGATGACGGTAATGCGCTTGGTTTCTTTTCTAAGAAAAAAAGGGCCAAAGTGGGCTGGTTCTATAACCGCGTCGAATTTATACTTTCTAAGGAAAAGAGGCAGATGAACCAATTTTCTAAAGAGCAAGTAACCAGGAATTGGCCATGGCTTTAAAATCAAACTTTCCAGGCCATAATCAACAGAGCTTTCCTGCATTCGTATGAGCACATACTCATTATTATTTAGTGTCTTTAAGCCAGACAACAGATTTTTAAGATAGACATGAATACCTGCATTTTGATTGTCCAGCGCTTCTGCCAATATTGCAATACGTTTCTTCCCGCCAGCCATATCAATCATTCAATTTATTCATAACTGCATGCTCCTGTATAAGCTTTTCATCAGGATCTTGCGTTCTGAGATTCGAAACCAATTCAATGGCTGGCCGCACATCCTGAGTGGAAAAACCTTGACCACCAAGGATCTTCCTGTAGCTTTCAATGTGCAGGTTTTCAAATCCATCGCTGAACTCTACTTCCTTACCATTCATACTAAGGCTTCTGTACGTTCTCTTGCCAGCTGTGTCGAATAGATTCAGGTGAGACTTGTTGACACTTAAAAACCAGTTTACCCTGGCCTTTTCAAGGATAAGTATGCCCGCCTCATGATCGCGGCCGCGTTTTACCAACATATTCTCTTTTACCTCGCCAAATAACCAGATCAACATATCAAAAAAGTGAATGCCTATATTTGTGGATATACCTCCAGATTTTTGATCCTGCCCCTTCCATGATATCTGGTACCAGGGACCACGGGATGTGATGTAATTCAGTGAAACTTTATGTATGGTATTTGTCTCCGTCTGATCAAGCTGTTTTTTGAGCTCTTGAATGACAGGGTGCAATCTCAGTTGAAGTATATTAAAAATCCGGAATCCAGACTTTTCTTCTGCCGTTTGTAGGGCGTCCAGGTTCCAAGGATTCAGGACGAGTGGTTTTTCACAAATGGCATCCATCTCATTATTTAATGCAAATCTGCAGTGCGTGTCATGCAAATAGTTTGGAGAACAGATACTCAGATAATCTACTTTGGTGCCATCAATCCTTAATTTGTTTATATGACGCTCAAACCTTTCGAAATTGTTGAAATACAAGGCTTCCGGGAAATAGCTATCCATCATGCCTACACTGTCATTGGGGTCCATGGCTGCTATCAAGTCACAATTGTTCATTTGAATTGCATCCATATGTCGTGGAGCCACATAACCTGCTGCGCCGATTAATCCAAATCTTTTTCCACTCATATTCAAGCGTTTATGGGATTTATTTGTGTAGCATCCTCATTCATAACATATGATGTGTTGCAACTGCTGCACATGGCTTTGTTATTTTCGAAGGTGAGTGCTTCTCCGCATTTGCATACCCAACCTGTTTGTTCGGCAGGGACACCCATCACAAGCGCATAATCAGCGACATTTTTAGTGACAACTGAACCTGCGGCTACCATTGCATATTTTCCAATGTTGTTTCCGCATATGATCGTTGCGTTAGCTCCTATACTGGCGCCTTTTTTTACGCATGTGCTGGCAAACGCCGTTTTTCGTTCTATAAAACTTCTTGGCGTTTTTATATTTGTAAAAACTACGGAGGGTCCGATAAATACATCATCCTCCAGATTTACTCCTTCATATATGGACACATTGTTTTGAATTTTGACCCCATTTCCAATATGCACCTTAGCTCCTACAAATGTATTTTGTCCCAGGATGCAGTTTTCGCCAATGTGTGCTCCTGACATGATGTGACAGAAATGCCATATGCGTGTATTCATTCCTACTATGACCTTCTCGTCAAGAAAGCTGCTCTCATGGATGAAGAATTTATGTTCTTGCTCTTTTGACATGGTCTAGTTTAAATAATTTCGGATTACAGAACAAATATATTCTATGGCGTCGGTCCTTAAATGACTGTGCATAGGTAAAGATAGCACCTCCTTAGATAATTCTTCTGAACGACCTAGCCTGTAATCAGATTCTACAAAATGAGAGTAGGCTCGCTGTTTATGAATGGCTATCGGATAGTAAATTGTGCTTGCAATTCCTTTTTCATAAAGCTCTTGTTTTAAGCCATCACGTTTGTCATTCAGAACCCGGATTGTGTATTGGTGATAAACATGTTTGCTATTGGTCATCTCTGCAGGAAGTATAATTTCATTCATACTCCTTAGCTGTTCATGATAAATCGATGCTGCCGTTCTTCTTTTATTGGTGTAGTCGTCCAAATGCCTGAGTTTTACTCTCAGAATAGCAGCTTGTATACTGTCCAATCGACTGTTTAAACCAATAAGTTCATGATGATATTTTTTGTCCTGACCATGATTGGCCAGTAATCTGATTTTATGGGCTAATGCGTCATCCTGACAAATTAAGGCCCCACCATCGCCATAACAGCCCAGGTTTTTACTCGGGAAAAAGGAAAGGGTTGCTATATCTCCAAAAGTGCCAAGGGATCTGGTTCTGCCCTCTGATGTATATGTAGCTCCAATAGCCTGAGCACTGTCCTCTATGACTGGTATGTCATATTTCTCTGATATATGCATTATTGCATCCATCTCACAGCTTTGACCAAAAAGGTGTACCGGTATAATGCATTTAGTCTTTTCAGTCAGCTTCGATTCTATTTCTTCTGCATCTATATTGAATGTTTTTTTCGATACATCCACTAAAATAGGTTTGAGACCAAGGAGGGCGCATGCTTCAGCTGCTGCAATGTAACTGAAGGCAGGCGTGACGACCTCATCTCCTGGCTCTAACCCAAGGGCCATGAGTGCCAATTGCAGAGCATCTGTGCCATTAGCACAAGCTATGACATGCTTGGCAGCAAGAAATTCGGATAATTCTTTTTCAAAGTATTGGACATCCTGACCCTTAATGAAAGCTGTACTTTTTATCACAGAATGAATTGCCTCATCGATCTCTGAAGAGATATCGTTGTATTGGGCAGCAAGATCGACCATTGGATACCGTATCATAAGCCTAAATATACATATAGATGACCCTTAAACAGGGATTTTCGCAATTCTTTATACTATCAAGCTTTGATGCTGGCGGCACAAATATGGTTAAGCTAACAAAGTATGGTAAGACAGCTGTAAATGTCGTACACGAGCCTTTGATTTCTATATCAAATTAAGATTTTTTTTCATATGTTTGTATATGGGCCTGATCAGAAACCATTCCTGTAATACAAGAATTCTTGCAATGTGAAATTAATATCAGATAAATTCAAAATTACCGATGTTATAGTCGGGATTTTCACCATAATTTGGTTCAGTGTCATTCTGCTGGATTATTTCAACAAGCACCCCATTTATATAAGCTCAATAAAGTACTTTCAATACACTGGCTTATATCTGACTGTTGGAGTCATTGTTGCCCTCATAATTTTTCACTTAAAATACGATAAGTGGACAGGTTTTAAAGTTCCTGTGAATGGACTTACTATTACCGTTATGTCTATGGTGTTCAGTTTCCTTCTTATTTTTTCACACCGCAATTACGCTTACACAGAGACATCCAGCTCAGACTTGAGGAGCCTGTTTGTCAATATTTGGGGGGTAATCGGATTTATTTTCCTTCTGTTTTTTGTGTTAAAAAGCATGGGCAGGGTGGTGTACCGAAGGCTGTTCAAGAACTATATAAAAGCCAGCTACCTGGTAGATTTAGGCTTTGGGATTATATTATTTACGCTCTGTTTATTTGTATTGGGCTTGTTTGGTGGAATAAGCAAGAGTACAATCATTGCCCTTCTTTTTGTTTTCTCTTTGGTCAACTTATTTGACCTCGTTCAAAGTGTGAAAAGCTTCTTCCTGTCTCCAGTGGATACATCAGCTTTGAATATCCTTGGCATTGCCTCATTTTGTTTCATTGTATTCTATTTACTGCTCAACCTTATAGCTTCTTTAGGACCGTTTCCATCTGGTTTTGATTCGAGAAACTTTTACTTGAACATATCTCAGCTGATTGCACAGAATAATGGCTTGGTTGAAGGATACCAGCCATATTACTGGTCTTTATTCATGAGTATAGGCTTTGCGCTTTTTGATAAAGTAGAACTTGCTTTGATGTTATCCTATTCAGGCATAGTACTTACTGTTCTTGCGGCCAACAGATTTGCACAACGACACTTAAAATTAGGCCAGAATATAAGGTATTTCTGTCTCTTGCTTTTTATTGTCACACCTGCTGTCACCAATCAAATGTATACAGAACATAAGGTGGATTTGGCTATGCTTTTCTTTCAAGTTCTGTCGCTTGATTACATGATGACGCTTATAAAGAGATTGTCTTCCATAAATGAGGAAAAGGGACTGAAGTCCAATTTGAAAGAGCTTTTACCCTATGTAATTCTTGTTGGCTTGCTCTCCAGTTTTGCTTTGGGCATAAAGATGATCAACATGTTTATGGTGTTCACCATTCTGGTTTTAATAGGGTGGGACTCCCGAAACCGCTTCGGCATATTGGGGATTCTTTGTTTTTCCATCCTTGTATTTTTGTATGCGGGTGTCGATGAATTGAGTGGTCTCAATAAATACCATTTATCCATTGGATTTGTGAAAATGGCTCTTACCTTGATTATGCTTGCATCCATGATTATGAGCATTCTTAGATTCAGGAAAAGCAGTATGCTCAGAGTTTGGGTGACCAGTGTGTATCTGCTGTGCTGTGGTGTATTTATCTTACCATGGATAGTCAAGAATTTTGTCGAGCAGAAATCTTTAAATCCACGTATTCTGCTTATGGGTAAAGATCCTGGTCCCGATGTCAGTTTGAATAAGCTTATCAATAATTATGAACGCTCGAAAAATCGATAAGCTATGAAGTATTTAATTTTCAAAATAATACTGTGTTGTTTTCTTTTTCTGGAGGCCGATGTAATTATTGCACAAAACAATACCACCTCAACAGCTGACTCAGAATTGATAAATGATGCCAGGCGAGAAGAAATACAACGCTACTTTGGTTATGAGTTGCTTCTTTACAGGTATTTGAGCTTGCCTTATGATGTCTCCGTCAATAATAATCAGCAAGGTAATTTTGTAGATATCGGATATCTTTACCTGCTTTTTATTCCGGTGCTTCTATTGGTGGTTCTTAAACCACGCCGTTGGCTGTTTTTACTGGTATTGCTGTATCTTATATTTTTGTGGATAATCTCCACCTCTAACGCCTTTCTCTTTTCCTTGAACAGCGGAAAGATACCTACCGAACTTGAATCCATTGCGAGTTACCTTAGAAATAATAATTTTTCGGACGAACCTTTCAGCCATCTCTTAGCCATTGTCTACACGATAAGTCTGACCTTATATCAACCCTTAGCCTATGTCGGTTTAGGGCTATCCGGCAATTCTGACACCATAACCTATCCTCTTGTTTTTACACTATTCATTGGTATGAGTATGGTGTTGGCCCAAAGTCTGCATAGTTTTTCAATCAAGAAGAAGCTATTTGTTGTATTCTTCTGGACTTACAGTTTTTACTGGTTGGTATTTTCCGGGGGTATCATTTGGTACGGATATATATTACTCCTCATGGGGATTCTGTTTATCGCCATCCTCATTAAAGCTTTAAAAGAAAGGAAAGATATTTGGTACAAGCCTTTACGTTATGCATTTATCTTTTTCGGATCTCTTTGGGTGTTTCTTGCAATTGCTATGCGTACATCAGATATACAACCCATGATGGACAAGAAGTACTTCGCAAAGGCTATGTTTAATCCAGTCTTTTATGACTATACGGCAGGTAAGTTGACAAAAGATCAGTCCCTGGATATTCTTTATGCGGATATTTCTAAAGCCTTAAAAAGGATCAATGTTGAAGACAGTTCTTTGATTCTAAGGGTTGGTACCAGCTTCAGCTACTTTATAGATAATAACCATAAGAGGATTATCGAGGACAACCAGCTTGGCTTATTTCATGAATTGAATACAAAGTATCCCGATAAACTCGAGTTGGTAGATGTTTTTAAAGCTTCCAAAATTAAATATATTGTGCTTGACCTCAATACCGCTTCCATTGACTATACGCCGGACCAAAGCTTGACACGTAAGTACAAGGAGATATTAAGATTTATAGTGAATAACCCTTACCTCAAACTTCTCGCGACCGACAGGGTTGTTGGCAATAGAAACAATTCCGGACAGATGACATATACTCGTCGCGTTTTTGGAGAGGAGATTTCCCTGTTTGGTCGTTATGCCATATTTGAAATCATCTAGTCTTCAAATCCCTTAGGAACAAAATGCTGAATGCACTCAAGCAAAAATTAGAAAGAAACAAACTATTAGCCTTTGCCATTGCGGGGATTTATTATTTATTGGTTGTTTTTCCTCATGAATGGGTTGGGAAGAAAGTTGAAAAATATCTTGATATACCTTTAGGAAGGGATAATTACAATTTATTAATCCTTTTATTATCGGTTTTACTGATTTTGACGATAGGTACATATAGTGTTAAAGGATTAGGACAATTGCCTGTCAAGACACGGAAATTTCTTCTATGGCTTTTCACTTTATTGCTTGCTTGCCTTATTGCGGCTTTCAAAACGATTATAGTTATTAATATAGAATTGATACATGTTGTGCAATATGCCGTCATGGCGCTTTTATTGTTTCCCATTTTAAACAACTTCAGGGAGACTTTATTCTGGACAACCGTATTGGGGGTTTGCGATGAACTATATCAATATCTGGTAATTGCAGCTGATAAGGCCAATTATTATGACTTTAACGATGTTGTTATTAACCTGTTGGGGGCATCATTAGGGCTACTTATTCTAAGGTCAAGGGACGTTAAAGCACATGTCAATTATACAAAATGGATAGACTCTCCGGCTTCTTTAGCGATGTTATTTGGCTCAGTATTTCTAATTACAGGCCTGCTGACTGGATGGATAAGCATTTGGCCCTCCGACTCAGAAGAAGAGGGGTTTGTATTATTTGAATTTGTTAAGCAAAAAGAGAGTGGATTTTGGACCAGTTTGCCACCAAATGTCAAATTCCATGTCATGAGACCTGTTGAAGGGTTCATCACAGTGCTTATACTGTTTAATGTCTTCAAAAATATTGGCTATAAATTTGCTACAGATGAGGAGAAAAAGAATCTCAATCATGGCTGAGACATTTTATATAACTTTGCACCTGTAATGGATATAAAGACAGACCTTTCTGAAATTTTTATAATCATTCCTGCCAAGGATGAGGAAAGCTTTATAGGCAGTGTTATTAAAGCCACCATGGATATAGGCTTTACAAACATCGTCGTGGTTAATGATGCCTCTTCCGACAGCACTAAGGAGGTTGCAGAAAGTTTTGGACATCCTGTTGTTGTTCTGGATCATATCATCAATATGGGGGCAGGGGCTGCCACAAAAACGGGAATAGATTTCGCCCTGGATAAAGGTGCTAAATACATTGCAACTATTGATGCTGATTTTCAACATAATCCTTATGACTTGCTTCCGCTTATAAAATGTATTGAGAGTAATGAAGTCGATTTGGTAATCGGATCTCGGTTTCTGAAGAAGAACTCAATACCTTTTTCAAGAATACTTTTCAATATCGTAGGAAATATTATCAATTTCTTCGTGACAGGACTGGTAATTTCAGACTCTCAGTCCGGAATGAAAATAATGTCCCGCCTCTTTGCTGAGAATCTTACGATCAGCTATAATGGCTATGAGTTTTGCATAGAGATAATTAAGAATGCAAAGATCAACAAGAGCAGCATAGTGGAATATCCAATCGACGTAAGCTATTCGAAGGAAACAATGCAAAAAGGCCAAAACGTCTTCACCGGTTTTGGTATGATTGGCAAATTGCTTAATCCTTTCAGGGATTAAGTTATTTCTGACACTTTTAGGGCACATGTCCTGAATACGAAGTACTTCAGTAGTGCCCCTCCATATGCTATTCAATTATTGAGATTATTGAATGAAATAATCTAAGCCTTATAAAGCTGGAGTCAAACTCGTGATTATAGATTCAGGCTTAAAAATTTATGAAACTCTTTGTTGAACTGTCTAAAATTCAGTGTGGGGCGAAAGAATACGTCGCGGTTTAGCTTACGGAGTAAGCGTAAAGCAGTATTCTTGAGCTGAAGATTATTAGAAGAACAAAAGCGCCTAATTTTAGACGGTATTTTTCGTTCTTTTGTTGCTGGACAAAAGGACAAGAAAGAAAATAAGAAATTTAATAGAAACTCTTTGATTGAGACAACATAATCCATTCTGAAAAGAGTAGAGACTCAGATTTGAAATTGACCTTAAAAGCAGGAATATTCCTGCTTAGGTAAAAAAAGTAAATTAATATTAATATTAAGCCTTTCCCTCTCCTTTAAAATGATCCTCCTTGTACTTGAATAGGATATTAAAGCTGGTAAGACTGCCATATATACGGGTAATGTACTGCTGAAGGTTTACTTTTTCTTCATCAGATAATTTACTGCTGTTAATACGCTGTTCCATAACACGTATTCTGTCACGTACCATCACTATTTTATGGAAAAAGGTTTCTATGGGCATTTCCTTTTCTTTGAGATCATCATCTTCAGGTTTTAGTATCAAGGTGCCACCAGCCCAGCGATCACCCAACTCCACCTTATTGTGCAGTCCATTGTATGTGTTCAGAATTCGGATCAAAGATTTTTCAGCTTCACTAAAGCTTATGTCTGCTTCTGTTTCGATAGCTTCTATTACTTCCCAATTATCATATTCCTTTCCTACCATCTTAATGCCGTAGGTCATAAAACATACTTTATAAGCGGCCACATCAAGACCTATAACTACGCCCTCACCGTAGGCTTGGTGTTTCACTCGTGAACCAACTCCCAAGACATTATTCGAATCACTCATTTTGACTTTGATTTGTTCTGTATTTATCAAAGATAAGACAGCAAAATTCAAGACTTAAACTTGAGTCACTATTTTATTGTTTTAAACCTATACGTGATCTCTGCAAATAAGGATTAATCCTCCTTATAGTGATCATCCCAATTCTTTACCTGTGGCTCTCCCAGTTTACCAACGGACTTGCCTACAAGCATGGCTACTGCCGCATCTCCGGTGACATTTACAGTCGTTCTTAACATATCCAGAGGTCTGTCAACAGCAAATATTAAGGCCAGACCTACCATGAGAATATCACGCGGAACTCCAAGACTATCTAAAACAATGACTAACATGACCATACCTGCTCCGGGTACAGCGGCAGAGCCTATAGAAGCCAACAGAGCAGTTACTACGATAGTCAGCTGATCAGTGAATGACAAATCAAAATCAAGAGCCTGGCATATAAAGACGGCTGCTACTGCCTGGTAGAGACTTGTGCCGTCCATGTTGATTGTAGCACCTACGGGACAGACAAAACTGGCTACATCATCATCCACACCCAAGTGTTCCTGCACGCGTTCCATGGTAACAGGCAATGTTGCTGCGGAAGAACTCGTTGAAAATGCCAATAACTGGGCAGGGCTTATACCTTTAAGAAAGTAGTTTGGTTTTTTGCCGGTAAAGAAATAAATCAATGTGACATAAAAACTTATCATAATGGCCAATCCAAGTACTACTGTCAAGGCATACTGTGCCAAAGCTGTAAAGATGTCAGGGTTGCTCGTTTCAGCAATGAGTGCGGCAAGCAATGCAAAGACGGCGTAGGGAGCAGTCAGCATAATGAGATCAATCATTTTCATGATGACCTCGTTGAAACTGTCAAAAAAGTCTTTGACGCCCCTGCTTTGTTCTTCTTTGATTAGAAGTAAACTAATGCCAAAAAGTATGGTGAAAAATATCACCTGTAGCATATTCTGGTTGGCACTGGCAGCAGCAAAAATATTATCAGGAACCATATCCACAAGAAACTGCAAAGGTCCCTTGGATTTCTGAGCCTCGGCAGATTCTATGCGTGAATTAGCATCAGTATTGTATGCCTGGCTTAGCTCTGCTACAGTGGCTTCTGTCATACTGTCTCCTGGCTGGATGAGATTTACAAGACTTAGCCCAATGGTGATGGCAACAAGCGTAGTGCATATGTAAATGATTATTGTTCTGAACCCTATGGTAGAAAACTTGGAAATATCTTTTAGGTCCGAGATGCCCTTTATAAGACTGACGATGATCAGGGGAATGGCAATAAGCTTGAGGAGCTTGATGAAGATGGTACCAAAAGGCTTGATCCAGCCTGCGACAAATTCTTTTGCGCCCAGCTGAGAGAAAAGCAGACCAGCCAATATGCCGAGAATCATCCCAATGAGTATCTTCCAATGTAAGGCCATTTTTTTCATTATTCCAGTGATAGTTAAGCCTCAAAATAAGCTTTGACTGTTAGGAAACCCAATTTTGAATAAAGTTTTACACAAAGACGCTTAAAATTACCTGGGACATTTTACTGCTCGTATCATCTCTCTTTTTTTACCTGGTCCCCTAAGGCTTTCAAGCTTGTACCCCAGTCCTTTTAATACGCGTTTGAAGGACCCCTTTGTGCAATAACTAACCAACACACCATAGTCATCCATTGCATCGTAGATTCTCTTGTGAATCTCACTTTCCCAAAGAGAAGACTGGCATTCGGGAGCAAAGGCATCCCAATAAACAAGATCGTATTTTTTATCAAACATGTGATCTTCAATCTTTCCGATAAGCTTTCTGAAATGAAAGCCCTCCCTGATTTTTACATATTGATTTTGGGATGCTTGATGCAATTCTGTGAGCAAACTGCCGGAACAAGAAAGCAGCTCTGTGTAATTAAGCTTTTCTATTTCTGATAAGGGGACTGGATCTGATTCTATCGTATCGTAGGACACCTCTATGCCGAATTTCTCTGTTTCGAGCATTGTTAACAGGGCGTTTAAGCCCGAGCCAAAGCCCATCTCGAATATCCGAATCTTGGTGTATGACTGACGTACTAGTTTGTACAGTCCTGCAATTATAAAAACATGAACCGATTCGTCTATAGCTCCGTGAAGCGAGTGGTAGTGAGCTCCGAATTTAGTAGAGAATAAAGTGTGGGAGCCATCCCCGGAAAGAAACAATGACTCCTTATGACTCATAGGTCAAAGACGATTAGAATATATTAATCTGGACAGAAGGCATTACCTTGAAGTTGTTCGGACAACCAACACCTTTAGGCGCGCAAGAACTGACTACAGAAAGAAGCAGCAGCAACGCGCATACTTTAACGACAGACTTAAACAGATTTTTTCTCATTTTCTTTCTCATTTATAGCAATTCCAACGGAATTGCTCGCAAATATAGTATTAACAAATATCTTTAGTTTTGGTTTTTTCAAATTTTACATGCAAAAGAAGTACCATTTAATAGCTATCGGGGGCAGTGTTATGCATAACCTGGCCCTGGATCTTCACCATCTTGGACACCATGTTACAGGATCGGATGATGAAATTTATGAGCCCTCAAAATCCAGATTGGCGCAAAAGGGTTTATTGCCTGATGCCTTTGGCTGGGATCCAAGACGCATCACAAATGACATTGATGCTGTAATCCTGGGCAAGCATGCCCGTATCGACAATCCAGAGCTTATAAGGGCGCAGGAGTTGGGATTGGAGATCTATTCTTTTCCGGAATTTATTGCCAGGCATAGTATGGCAACGACAACTGTGTGTATTGCAGGAAGTCATGGCAAGACAAGCACAACGGCTATGATTATGCATGTGCTCAAACGCCAGGGTATTGACTTTGATTACCTCGTAGGAGCACAGCTGGAGGGTTTCGAAAAGATGGTGCGTATGTCAGGTGCCCCAATTCTGGTAACAGAAGGTGATGAATATCCGAGTTCGGCCCTGGATAGCAGGGCAAAAATGATTCATTATAAAGCTGACATCGCCGTGATAACAGGGCTGGCCTGGGATCATGTCAATATTTACAAAACCTACGATTCCTACAAAAATGCTTTCAGAGCATTTTTGGATAGCATGCCCAAGGAGTCCATTTGCTTTTTTGATTGCAGTGATTCCGAGTTAAATGCTATGATGATTAATGAAGGCTTTCCTCCTGAGCGTGAATCGTATAAAGCTTTTAAGCTGAATAAAAAGGGTCATGTAGAATTTGACGCTGAACTATACCCAATGAAAATATTTGGCAGACATAATATGCTGAATCTGTCTGCTGCCTATAATGTTTGCCAACGATTGGGCATAGATAAAAAGATGTTTTTTGATTCTATGGCCAGCTTTAAAGGCGCTGCAAAGCGCTTGGAGCTGATCTGCGATGCACCATTGGTTTATAGAGACTTCGCGCATGCTCCATCCAAGTGCAAGGCCACCGTTGAAGCTGTAAAGAGCAGATACCCGGGAAAGAACCTCAAGGCCGTATTCGAATTACATACTTTTTCCAGCCTTGACAAGAGTTTTCTTAAGCAGTATGCAGGCACTATGAATCAAGCTGATACAGCATATGTCTATTATGATAAGCATGCTTTGGCCATGAAAAAAATGCCAGATCTTGACCGTGATGAGGTTTATTCCGCATTTTCAAAAGAAGATCTGACTGTCACCACGGAAAGCAAGGAACTTGAAAAAATTATACGTGACAGTAAAACAGATGGAACGGAAGTATTGTTGGTAATGAGTTCTGGGGTTATCGGTGGTTTGAATCTCTCCGAATTATTTGATTAAAAGTACCTTATTAGTCGATAGTTTATATTTTTGCGACAACTTAAAAAAGCAGTATGGCACGTATATTAACATTGAGAGATGCGTTGAATGAGGCGATGTCTGAAGAAATGAGAAGAGATGAGACGGTCTTCCTTATGGGAGAAGAAGTGGCCGAATACAATGGCGCATATAAAGTCAGTAAAGGCATGCTCGAGGAGTTTGGTCCACGGCGTGTAATAGACACACCGATCGCAGAGCTTGGTTTTGCTGGTATCGGTGTAGGAGCAGCTATCAATGGTCTGAGACCTATCGTCGAATTTATGACCTGGAACTTTGCTGTACTTGCTTTTGATCAGATTGTAAACAATGCAGCAAAGACGCTTTCTCAGTCTGCAGGAGAGTATAAATGTCCAATCGTTTTCAGGGGACCTTCCGGATCTGCCGGTCAGCTGGCTCAACAGCATTCACAGACTTTTGAAAGCTGGATGGCCAATGTGCCGGGCTTAAAGGTTATATCAATTGTAGATCCTAAAGACGCTAAAGGTCTTTTAAAGTCAGCCATCAGAGACGATGACCCTATTTGTTTTATGGAATCCGAGATCATGTATGGCTATAAGGGTGAAGTTCCTGAGGAAGAGTATCTTACTCCTATCGGCAAGGCGGCCATTCGCAAAGAAGGAACGGATGTTACCCTTGTGTCCTACAACAAGATGGCTATAGTAGCAGAACAAGCAGCTGATGCATTGGCTAAGGAAGGAATCTCGGCAGAAGTTATTGACCTGAGAACAATAAGACCTCTTGATCATCACACGCTTGTAGAATCGGTCAAGAAAACCAATCGCATGGTTGTGATTGATGAGTCCTGGCCTTTTGCAGGAGTCTCCGCGGAGATAGCCTATGAAATGCAGAAATATGCTTTCGATTACCTGGATGCCCCCGTGACAAGAATCAATGCAGCTGATACTTCATTGCCATATGCTGCCCCATTTGTTGAAGAATATCTCCCTAATGCAGAAAAAGTAGTGAAGGCCGTCAAGGATGTTATGTACATTCGCTCGTAATAATTGTTGAGTAGATTATTCTTCCTTGGCTTACTTGCCACTTTATGTTCATAGTATTCAAGAAGATCTTTCTTGTTTAAGGTATTCTTCTTACCGGGATTGAAGCCTTTTGCTGGACCAGCTATCTTCGCAGCTTGAAGCAAAAATTAATTTAAACATTAAATCTGAAATGCATGACATCGCCATCTTTCACGATATATTCCTTTCCTTCAACTGCCAGTTTTCCAGCTTCCTTGACAGCAGATTCTGATCCATACTTAAGGTAGTCGTCATAGGCGATAACTTCAGCCCGTATAAATCCTTTTTCGAAATCAGTGTGAATGACACCTGCTGCTTCAGGTGCTTTCGCTCCGTTACGTACTGTCCAGGCACGAACTTCCTTTTCTCCTGCTGTGAAGTATGTCAGGAGATTGAGGAGTTTATAGCAAGACATAATGACACGGTTAACACCTGGTTCTGCCAGCCCCATTTCCTGAACAAATTCCAGTTTCTCATCGTAATCTTCCAGCTGTGCTATCTCTTCTTCTATAGCCGCACTGATCAGCAATACTTCAGCGCTCTCATCCTTTACAGCTTCCATGAATGCCTTTGTATGGGCATTGCCATCGATTACAGAGTTTTCATCCACATTACAGATGTAAATGATGGGTTTGGCCGTTAACAGCATCAAATCCTTGAGCAATGCTTTTCCATCATCATCGGTATGAATAGTACGCGCTGGTTTCCCCTGTTCCAATATGCCTTTGAACTCCTCAGCGAGAGCCAGTAATTTTTTGTCATGTGGGTCCGCTGATTTGGCTTGCTTTTTTAGCTTTTCAATGCGTTTTTCAAGAGTTTCCAGATCCTTGAAGATCAGCTCTGTATCAATGATTTCCTTGTCGCGAACCGGGTCTACTGAACCATCAACATGGACAACATTGTCATTATCAAAACATCTGACCACATGGGCAATGGCATCAACCTCGCGGATGTTGGCCAGGAACTGATTACCAAGGCCTTCACCTTTGCTTGCTCCTTTAATAAGGCCGGCTATATCGACGATTTCAACAGTAGTAGGCACTACTTTTTGGGGTTGTACCAATTCTGCCAGTTTGGATAATCTTTGATCCGGTACTGTGATCACACCTACATTGGGTTCCTTGGTAGCAAATGGATAATTCGCTGCCAGTGCTTTGGCATTTGTCAGGGCATTGAATAAGGTTGATTTTCCAACGTTGGGCAATCCAACTATTCCACAGTATAAAGGCATATCAGCATATTTTGAAGCGCAAATATAGAGGTATTTTTTCCTTACTTTGTGAATTAAAAATTCCTTTGAATTTTCTTGGACATTGCTATCTCTCATGTTCTGACGAAGGCGTATTGATCGGTAATTTTATTACAGATTTTCTGACACCTCGAGATGCCAGAAATTACAATGGTGCTATTTCAAGAGGCATTCAACTTCATAGAAGGATTGATGCATTTACCGATGATCATCCACTGTCCAGAGAGCTTGCTCTAATGCTCAGGGAGCGGCACGGAAAATATGCATCCGTCGTTGTTGATCTTGTTTGGGATTATTATTTGTCCAGTACCTGGCGTCAACATTCCGATATTACACTTGAAAGGTTCACAAGCGAAACATATACGACTTTGCAGCGTAACAGGCATGAATTTCCCAGGCGCTTGAGGGCAAGATTTGATGAGATGATAGCCAATGATTTTCTCAATGCTTACAAAGGCCTGTCCAGGGCGAGACAGTCTTTGAAGTGGATGGATCGAAGGGCACTGTTCGAATCCAACTTTGAAGCGGCTATCGAGGATATAGAAAAGAATGACAGGCTCTTTGAAAGCATGTTCCATGTGTTTTTCCAGGATATAAAAAACTATGTAAAGGATTATTACGAGAGTTATCCTTCAAAGTGAAAGGAGATGGCCAGGGTGCGGGACAGGATTTTGTCCAGGACGCGGGATTCTTCTTTCTGACCATTGAAAATGTGGATGTTGCCGATGCCCTGGGAGTATTTTATTTCTGGCGAGAAAATAAAGAAAGGGAAGAAAAACTGTATGCCCGCGCCTACTTCAAATTGAAAGTCATGAGGTGAAATCTGCAGCAGATTGACGGCAACTTCATCTCTGGCGCGTGAATTCGATGAGACGTCATAACTGTACTTCAATCCACCAACAACAAATAAGCGTTTGTCTTTATAGGGTTCTGACTTAAATCTCAGGAGCATGGGTATGTCCAGGAAAACAGATTCAATACGTTCTTCGTCAAATCTCCCGGGCACACCATTGTTGTAATTTTGATATTTGATGCGTCTTTCCGAGAAGGAAAAGCCGGGAATAAACCTGAAGTCAAAGTATTGGCCAATCTTGAGATTGGTAATAATGTGCACATGCATACCCGGTTTGTCGACACCCTCTGCAATCCTGATTGAATCGCTGTTCATAAAGCTCCTGGAATTGCTTGTGAGATAGCCTGTGCTGTGGCCACCCAGCGTCAAGCCGAAATAGAATGGTTTTTTCCTGAAAGACCAGAAATTGTAATTGCCTTTTGCACTGCTTTGTGCCTCTACTTCAATAATGGCCAAAGTCAAAACAGCAACAACAAGCAGGCTTATTTTTCTCCAGAATAGATTGTGCATATTCCTAGGCTTAATGCTTTCCATTGTACAGAACGAAATCCCACTTCTCTTAGTATATCGCTGAATCTGTCGTAATCCGGGAACGCCTGAACGGATTCATAAAGGTATTTATAGGCTTTTTGATCTTTTGAGCTCCACTTGCCAATGACAGGGAGGAGGTATTTGAAATAAAGATTGAACAATTGCTTGAATGGGAAATAGAGTGGTCTTGAGAATTCAAGAACAACTATTTTACCTCCGGGTCTCAAAACCCTGTTCATTTCTTTCAGGCCTTGCTTTAGATTGCCGAAATTCCTCACTCCAAAGGCAACGGTGGCTGCGTCAAAGTAGCCGTCTGCAAAGCGCATGTTTTCAGAGTCACCCACTTCAAGTTTGATCAAATGGGACAAATCCTTGTTGGCGATTTTTACTTTTCCGTATTCTATCATATTACTTGAAATGTCGAGTCCTGTAATTTCAACAGGAGAAAGCTGCTTGTTAATCTCAATGCACATATCCGCAGTGCCGGTGGCAACATCAAGAATCTTTTCGTGATCTTGAGGGTTAAGGAGTGCAATAGCTTTCTTACGCCAGATGGTATCAATGCCCAAGCTGAGCACTCTGTTAAGTAGGTCATACTTAGGTGCTATGCGGTCAAACATCTGGGTGACTTGCTCCTTTTTGGACGAATCTTCGTCATAAGGTTTTACTGTACTTTCTTCCAATTTTTTACAGAATTTTCGACCTGAAACAGGCTCCTTTTCAAAAGTTGTTGCAAAGCTAATAAATATAAGCGCTTAAGGTTCATTTCTTAGTCCTATTTAGCTAAAATTAAGATTGATTTTTCGTATATTTGCATTCATTTTAAGAATTACATCTATAATATATAAATGGCAGAAAATCAGAGGATTATACAGGTAAACATCGAAGATCAGATGAAGTCCGCTTACATTGATTATTCGATGTCCGTGATAGTGTCAAGAGCACTACCGGATGTGAGGGATGGATTAAAGCCCGTCCACAGGCGCATATTATACGGAATGGATGATTTAGGTTTGGCCTACAACAAACCCTATAAGAAATCAGCCAGGGTTGTCGGTGAGGTACTCGGTAAGTATCACCCGCATGGTGACAGTTCGGTCTATGATGCCATGATCCGGCTGGGGCAACCGTGGTCCATGCGCTACCCGCTCGTAGAAATACAGGGTAACAAAGGATCCATGGATGGTGACAGCCCGGCAGCCATGCGTTATACCGAAGCAAGGCTTGAGCGGATAAGCGATGAAATTCTTTCCGATATAAAGAAAGAGACGGTTGACTTCAGGCTCAACTTTGACGACTCACTGGAAGAGCCAACTGTCTTGCCGACACGACTGCCTAATTTGCTTGTAAACGGGGCATCAGGAATTGCTGTAGGTATGGCTACCAATATGTTGCCGCACAACCTGACGGAAGTTATAGATGGCACCATTGCGGCCGTTGACAATCCAGATATATCAGTGGATGAGCTCATGGAGTATATCAAAGCTCCTGATTTTCCTACCGGCGGTATTATCTATGGCATGGAAGGTGTCAAAGAAGCTTTTCGAACAGGACGTGGCCGTGTCGTGGTGAGGGGTAAAGCAGAGATCGAAGCCTCATCTACCGGAAAGGAAAGCATCATCGTTACAGAGATACCTTATCAGGTCAATAAGGCCAGCCTTATCGTTAAGATCGCAGAACTGGTTCAGTCAGAGAGAATCACCGGAATCAGCGATATCAGGGATGAATCCGACAGGAAGGGTCTCCGGATTGTTGTGGATGTTAAAAAAGATGCTATTGCCAGTGTCGTGCTGAGTAAACTTTATAAGTATACGCCCTTGCAATCATCCTATGGGGTAAATAATGTAGCATTGGTCAATGGCAGGCCAGAGCAACTCAACTTGAAACAGTTGCTTGATGAGTTCATTAAATTCAGAATAGAAGTTATAGTCAGAAGGACGCAATTTGATCTGAAAAAAGCTGAGGAGCGCGCTCACATTCTTGAAGGACTCATCAAAGCCATCGATAATCTGGATGAAGTCATTAAAATCATCCGCTCATCCAAGACGGTTGAAGAGGCAAAAGAGCGCTTGATGGAATTTTTGGATTTATCTGAAATACAAGCCAAGGCTATACTAGACATGAGACTTCAGAAACTGGTAAGTCTCGAAATGGAAAAGCTGAGAAATGAATACCAGGAGCTCCTAGCTTTGATAGCTGACCTCAAGGATATCCTTGTCAATGAGGGCAGACAGAGATCAATCATAAAGGCTGAATTGTCTGAACTGAGAGAAAAGTATGGTGATGAGCGAAGAACCGATATGACTTTCGCGGATGGAGAAATCAACATCGAAGATATCATACCTAACGAAGAAGTGGTCGTTACCATTTCTCACCTTGGATACATCAAGAGGACGAATTCAAGAGAGTATAAGACTCAAGGTCGTGGAGGTCGTGGAAGCAGGGGTAGTAAAACCAGAGATGCAGATTTCCTTGAGCATATATTTGTGGCTAATAACCACAATTACCTCTTGTTCTTTACTGAACGAGGCCGTTGCTTCTGGTTGCGGGTATTCGAAATTCCAGAAGGTTCCAAAACAAGTTCAGGTAGGGTTATACAGAATATTGTAAGTATACCTAAGGATGACAAGATCAGAGCCTACATCCGTGTAGAGGACTTGACTGATGAAGCATATATTAACAGTCATTACATCGTGTTTGCTACCAAAAATGGCGTTGTGAAGAAAACTCTTCTTGAAGCGTATTCAAGACCACGCGTCAACGGTATAATAGCACTGAATATCAGGGACGAGGATCAACTCATTGAAGCCAAACTTACTGATGGCGATATGAACATCATGCTGACCAATAAATTTGGCCGCGCTATCCGATTCAATGAGTCCAAGCTGAGAGATATGGGGAGAAGTGCAGCTGGTGTAAGGGGTATGAATATAGATCTTAATGCCGGTGATGAGATTATTGGAATGGTTATCGATGACCCTTCAGATGCTGATAAGGCCATTATGATAATATCAGAAAATGGATTTGGCAAGCGTTCTCAGATTGATGAATATTCGATCATCAACAGAGGGGGTAAAGGAATGAAGAGCATGCAGATCACCGATAAAACGGGTAATGTGGCTGCCGCAAAGATTGTGAGTGAACTTGACGATTTATTGATTACAACCCGTAATGGTATCGTGATACGCCTCCCGATTTCTGATGTTCGAATTATGGGAAGAGCCACGCAAGGTGTTAAAGTGATCAGACTGGATGACAATGACTCCATTGCTGATGTGGCCGTTGTACGAAAAGACGAAGACGAGGAGGAAGAATAGACAAAGCACAGTTTAACAGACGAATAAGTAATTCTTAAGGTATTTTAAGATTTG
>RFSX01000120.1 GCA_009923745.1 Chitinophagia bacterium | reverse complement strand
CATCACCCACAATAGAGTTATTTATCGTTATCTGGTCGTAATTGGAAGTGTCCATGAAAACCCAACCATCGCCGTCTCTATATAAATATTGCATATCACGTTTATCTACTTGAGCAGTCTCAACTTTTACTCCAGCATTAAAAGTTCTATCCACAACTTTGCCACTTAAAATATTTTTCAATTCTGTGTTTACATATAATTGAAAAATATCTATTTTTGCGTTCGCTTTAGAGAAAGCGTTGCCAAATTGACAATCTTGCCGGTGTAGCTCAGTTGGCCAGAGCAGCTGATTTGTAATCAGCGGGTCGGGGGTTCGAATCCCTCCACCGGCTCTGTATCTGTTAAAAAAAGCAGGGGGTGCGCCGAAGTTGGAGAGACGGGGCAGACTGTAAATCTGTTGCTTAGGCTGAGTAGGTTCGAATCCTACCACCCCCACTAACAGAACAACAATGCGGAAGTAGCTCAGTTGGTAGAGCATCAGCCTTCCAAGCTGAGGGTCGCGGGTTCGAGTCTCGTCTTCCGCTCTTTTTTACAACGGCAGTATTGCCAATGTAGCTCAGCTGGTAGAGCACCTCCATGGTAAGGAGGGGGTCGCTGGTTCAAGTCCAGTCATTGGCTCTATTGATAAACGAGGATATAATTTGTTTTAGTAAAATAACTTTTTAAAATTCTTTTATAATGGCTAAAGAAACCTTTCAACGTACCAAGCCCCACGTAAACATTGGGACTATTGGTCACGTCGACCACGGAAAAACAACTTTGACTGCTGCTATTACTTATACATTAGCAGAGCAAGGTCTCTCACAAAAGATGGACTACGATTCAATCGATGGTGCTCCTGAAGAAAAAGAAAGGGGTATCACAATTAATACAGCTCACGTTGAGTACGAGACTGCTAACAGGCACTATGCGCACGTTGACTGTCCAGGTCACGCCGATTATGTTAAAAACATGGTTACGGGTGCGGCTCAAATGGATGGTGCTATCCTTGTGGTAGCGGCAACGGATGGCCCTATGCCTCAAACAAGAGAACACATCCTACTTTGTAGACAGGTAGGTGTACCTAAAATCGTAGTATTCATGAACAAGGTTGACCTTGTTGATGATCCTGAAATGCTTGAGCTTGTTGAAATGGAGGTAAGAGAATTATTGAGCCAGTATGAATTCGATGGTGATAACGCCAGCATTATTCAGGGTTCTGCTCTTAAGGCTCTTGAAGGCGATGCAGCAGGTAAGCAACAAATCATGGATTTGATGGCTGCTGTTGATGCTGAGATTCCTGAGCCAACAAGAGAAGTAGACAAAGACTTCCTTATGCCTATCGAGGATGTATTCTCTATCACAGGTAGAGGTACTGTTGCGACAGGAAGAATTGAAAGAGGAGTAATCAACACTGGAGATCCAGTAGAGATCGTAGGTATGATGAAAGATGGTGAAAAGCCATTAACGTCCACTATCACAGGTGTTGAGATGTTCCGTAAAATCCTGGAAAGAGGTGAGGCTGGTGATAACGCAGGCCTTCTTCTTAGAGGTATTGATAAAACTGATATTAAAAGAGGTATGGTTATCGTTAAGCCAGGCTCAGTAAACCCACACAAGAAATTCAAGTGTGAGGTATACGTTCTTGGTAAAGATGAAGGTGGAAGACACACCCCATTCTTCAACGGATACAGACCTCAGTTTTATTTTAGAACTACTGACGTTACTGGTGATGTAAAACTCCCAGATGGTGTTGAGATGGTAATGCCGGGTGATAATGTATCACTTGAGGTGAGCTTGCTTAATACTATTGCGATGGAAAAAGGATTGAGATTTGCGATCAGAGAAGGAGGTAGAACAGTAGGTGCAGGTCAGGTAACTGAAATACTCGAATAAGAAGTTATTTGACTCTTAACAAATTGATATCATGAATTAAGCACTCATTAATTTGAGTGCTTAATTTTCTGCATTATAGCAGTTATGTATTCGACCCATAGGGGAGTAGCTCAATTGGTAGAGCGACGGTCTCCAAAACCGTAGGCTGCGGGTTCGATTCCTGTCTCCCCTGCAATTAAAAGACGAAAGAATATGAACGATCTTATTCTATATATCAAAGAAAGCTACAACGAGCTGATTCACAAGGTTACATGGCCAACGTGGCCAAGCCTGTTCAGCAGTTCAAGGCTTGTTATTATCGCGACAATAATCTTGTCCTTGGTCATATTCTTGATGGATGTAGTATCCAAAGGGGTGCTAACAAGGATATACGAGTTGAATTTTATTTAATCTGAGATAATATTTCTCATGTCAGAAGAAACTAGATGGTACTCTCTTCGCGTAATAAGCGGAAAAGAGAAGAAAATAAAGGAATATATCGAGCTTGAGCTGCAGAGAAAGAAGTGGAATGATTTTGTGACCCAGGTTCTTGTTCCTACAGAGAAAGTGTATAAAATTAGAAACGGTAAGAAAGTTATCCTTGAAAGAAACATTCTTCCAGGTTATATACTTATAGAAGCTCTGCCATCTAAGTTTACAGGAGAGATGATCACAACCATAGCCAATGTGCCTAATGTGATTCATTTTCTTGGAAAATCGAACCCGATTCCTATGCGCCAGTCTGAGGCCAACAGAATGCTGGGTAAAGTCGATGAGTCTCAAGAAGTGGGCGAATCCATGCTTGAGCCATTCATCGTTGGTGAGACAGTGAAGATAATAGATGGCCCTTTCAATGATTTCGTTGGTGAAATCAAGGAAGTCAACGAAGAAAAGAAAAAGTTGAAAGTCATCGTTAAGATATTCGGCCGTGGAACAGAGGTCGAACTGAATTTTATGCAAGTAGAAAAACAATAAGTCATTTAAGATAATTTGTTATGGCGAAGGAAGTAGAAGGCTTTATCAAACTACAGGTCAGGGGAGGATCAGCAAACCCTTCTCCACCAGTAGGCCCTGCACTGGGTGCTAAAGGTGTTAACATCATGGAATTCTGTAAGCGTTTCAACGCAAAGACAGAAGACCAAAGAGGAAAGGTCTTGCCGGTTGTAGTGACTGTCTATAAAGACAAGTCATTCGACTTTATCATCAAGACTCCACCTGCTGCTGTACAGTTGATGGAAGCTGCTAAATTGAAAAAGGGATCTTCAGAATCCAATCGTGACAAAGTGGGCTCCGTTACTTGGGACCAAGTAAAAGCGATCGCTGAAGATAAAATGCCAGACCTCAACGCATTTACCGTTGAATCAGGAATGAAAATGGTTGCTGGGACAGCCAGAAGCATGGGGATAGTCGTCAAAGGTACGCCCCCATGGGAAGCATAAATTAATTTTTTTTAACAAGGGAGTTCGCATAATACCGAACGCTAAAACCTTTAATTATGGCAAAACTTACTAAAAAGAGAA
Source organism: Chitinophagia bacterium (assembly GCA_009923745.1). Lineage (GTDB taxonomy): Bacteria > Bacteroidota > Bacteroidia > Chitinophagales > Saprospiraceae > RFSX01. The sequence goes on along the minus strand of RFSX01000120.1, from coordinate 1,246 downwards.
AAGTTGCAAATGCCAAAGTCGATCAGGATAAATTATATCTGCTCGACGAGGCTATGAGCCTGGTAAAGGAAGTCAACACCGCAAAATTCGATGCATCCGTTGACTTGCACATCCGCTTGGGTGTGGATCCACGAAAGGCTGACCAGGCTATCAGGGGTACCGTAACTCTTCCCCACGGTACAGGAAAATCAAAATCGGTTCTAGTACTTTGTACACCAGACAAGGAAGAAGAAGCCAAGGCTGCTGGTGCTGACTACGTAGGGCTTGATGAGTATATCACAAAAATCCAGCAAGGATGGACAGATGTAGATGTGATCATCGCTGCTCCTAATGTAATGGCACAGTTGGGTCGTGTAGGACGTATTCTAGGTCCTCGTGGCTTGATGCCAAACCCTAAGTCAGGTACTGTTACACCTAATGTAGGTGACGCAGTAAAAGACGTAAAGGGTGGTAAAATCGCCTTCCGGGTTGACAAATACGGAATTATCCACAGCACAGTAGGTCGCGTGTCTTTCAGTCCTGAAAAGTTGACTGAGAACGCTAAGGAGTTGTTGACAACGATCCAGCGTTTACGTCCTGCCTCGGCAAAGGGTAATTACCTTAAGTCGATCAGCGTAGCTTCTACGATGAGTCCGGGCATCAAAGTTGAAACCAAAATTTAAGTTCATTTTAAAAAAGCCTAAAAATGACCAGAGAAGAAAAATCAGTGGTGATCCAGGAATTGAGCGAGAAGTTCAAAGTATCACCCTATTTCTATATAGCAGACTCTTCGGAATTGACCGTAGAGGAAATTAATAAGTTCAGGGGTCTTTGTTTTGAGAAAGGCGTAGAGATGCGTGTCGTCAAAAATACCCTGATACAGAAAGCTCTTGAAGCTGCTGGAGGCGAAGAATCAGGATATGAGGAAATTTATGGTGCCCTTAAAGGACCTTCTTCATTGATGTTTACAGAAGTAGCCAATTCACCAGCTAAGCTGATCAAGGAGTTCAGAGAATCATTCGATAAGCCACTTTTGAAGGCGGCTTTTATCGAGTCATCCGTTTACCTTGGTGATGAAGCCCTTTCAGAGTTGGCTTCACTAAAATCTAAGGAAGAACTTCTTGGCGATATTGTATTGCTTCTGCAATCGCCTGCTAAAAACGTTGTATCTGCGCTTAAGTCAGGTAGTTCAACAATTGCAGGTCTTGTTAAAGCGCTACAGGAGAGAGCTGAATAAATTTGGCTTCCAAGCTAATCGCATCTTTAT
>RFSX01000119.1 GCA_009923745.1 Chitinophagia bacterium | reverse complement strand
CTTGGAAAGAATATCGTTGAGTGTACTCAAAATAGAAGCCAGGTCAACGATTGAGACATTCGGAAAATTCTTCACGACCTCCTTCCTGTAATCTGCCAACACATTGTTGTTGGGCGATTTTGTAACCAGGACATGAAATTGCGGAGCCCTCTCTAAGACGCCCTCCGGGAATAGGATGAAAAAACGCGTCCGCATTGATCTGAATTCTATTTCCCTAAGGCTGCCTACATAGGTTTTTATCAATGCGCCCTGGACATTCCATTCCAGTTCATCACCGATTTCGACATCAAGCGCGTCCGCAAAGCCATCTTCTATACTGACAAAAATCGAATCGGCAGGATTGCCACTGTATGGTATCAAATCACCGGCTACAAGGCGTTCATCCTTCTCAAGCGTATCTCTGTATGTTACCCTAGCTTCCCTGTTTATAGCCCATCGACGTGCAGTAAGACTGGTATCCCTCATCCACTCTGCCTTGCTTCTGCCTTTCCAGCCTGCAAGGCGCATAGTGACAATAGGCACATGCTGGGTTAAAGGCATATCGAAAGATTGCGTTATGTCAGCAATACTGTCCCGTTGATCCGTTTCGATGCCGTACAAAATCATATTGGGTTGGTTGCCTGCATCCATACTGGCGACATTATTAAGGAGCAAGCCCTGGATGACAAACAAAATGGTCAGGATACAGGTACCCAAACCCATGGATACAATCAAAGTTCTTGTCTGGTTATTGGGTCTGTACAGATTTGAAAGTCCTTGTCGAAAGACATAAGACCAGGACCTTGGAAATACTTTTCTCAAAAACCACATAATGAAAACTGCAATGCCATACAGTATTAAAAAACTAACCATCAGACCTATGGTAAATGAAAGTGCCACATCTCCTTCAGAAGTCAGGAACCATAGGAAGCTATAAAGCGCAGCAAGTACTGCTGCATAAAGCATCCACTTCAATGGGTCACGCCCAGAAGTATCTTCTTCAAATGAAGCCCTTAAGGTCCTCAATGGACTGATTGAACGTATCGACAAAAGCGGAATAATGGCAAACAGGGATGTAATAACAGACCCGATTACAATACCTTCTACTATAGCTCTTGGAGATACCTGCAGATCAACCTGGTAAGGCAAGACATCGCGCAGTACGATTGGAAGCAGGATTTGTATAAAACTGCCCAAGATTGCACCAAGCAATACACTGATAAAACCCAGAACGGAAATCTGAATAAAGTAAATCCAGAAGGCACTGCCTGATTTCAATCCCATGCAACGGAGTACAGCAATGGAAGGAATTTTTGACTTTATGTATATAAATACACTGCTGGCCACGCCAATGCATCCGAGAATGAGCGATACCAAAGCGATGAGATTTAGAAAACTGTTCAAACCTGAGAAAGCTTGATCTAGGTTACGTTTTTGATCATCAAGCGTTGTAGACCTGAAACTTTCAGACCTGAATAGCTGCCTGCGGGTTTCATTGTTTTCCCACTCTTCCGTATCAAAGTCTCCCGGCAATTTGTAATAATATACGTAATCCACAAGGCTACCCGCTTGTACCAGATCTGTCTTTGCCAGCTCTGACAGAGGCATATATACAGCGGGGGCAAAGCTGGACCCCAGACCTACCGAACCAAATATGGATTTGAGCCTTCCGCCAATTTCAAAATAGGACTTACCGAGCCGAATAGTATCTCCCGGCGCCAGTCCATGCTCAATCATAAGCCCGTCATCTACAAGAACTGTACGATTGGTTTTGTAATCCACTGCGGCAGATTCTGGCACCGTTTGGATCTTTCCATAAAATGGAAAATTGCCCTCTACAGCTTTAATACGGACGAATTGAGAGCCGTCGGATTTTGGAATATAGGCCATGGAAAATAGTTCATTTTCTTCAGCGCTCTCTCCAGGGAGAGAATCTGTCATTTCTTTCAACTCAGGGGTTAAGGGTTTATTGGCTGAAAGCCTTAGGTCAGCCCCCAATAAAGATTTTGACTGGCTATCTATATCTCTTACAAGATTGTAGTTGAAAGAATTGATTGCTACAAGAGCTGTAATTCCCAACAAAATGGAAGACATAAACATAAACAGCCTCAACCTGTTCTTTCGGCTGTCCCTGTAAGCTGTCTTAAATATAAACCGCCAATTCAAATTCATACAGCTTGCATTTGACTGCTATCAGAAATAACCTTGCCTCCCCTGAGTTTAATAATCCTGGAAGTCTTCCCGGCAAGTTCCAGATCATGGGTTACAAGAACGAGCGTAGTATTCTTCTCTTTATTCAGCTCGAATAATAAGGCTTCGATGCGCGAGCCTGTATTGTCATCAAGGTTCCCTGTCGGCTCATCGGCAAATAGAATTTCCGGTTCGTTTATAAAAGCACGCGCTATAGACACGCGTTGTTGTTCGCCACCAGAAAGCTGACTTGGGTAGTGATGCATTCTATCCGGCAGTCCCACCCTATCCAAAAGTTCTACTGCTTTATCATAAGCTCTCTTGCCCTGTAATTCGAGCGGGATCATGACATTCTCAATAGCCGTGAGTGTGGGAATCAACTGGAAGTTCTGAAAAACAAAACCGACCTTCTCGTTACGCAGGCTGGCACATTCATCTTCAGACATAGCACTGAGGACTTTACCACACAATACCACTTCACCTTCTGTAAATTTATCCAAGCCCGCACAAAGACCCAATAATGTAGTCTTACCACTCCCGGATGGGCCAACAATCGAAATGATATCACCCGCCTCTATATCAAAGTTGACGTCGTCCAGAACCTTCAATGAGCTTTCACCACTTGTATATACTTTTGATACCTTTTCTATTTTGAGGATTGATCCCATATTAACTTGATTAAAAATTTGACCTGCAACAGATTGCTTCTAGCTTTGTTAACTATGAAACTAAGATTTTATGAATATCTATAACAGGCAATTGATCTATGTGTTTCTGATCCCGGCTCTCATTTTCCTTTGGCCGGGCTGCAAAGATAAACAGTCTAGCACACAAGAAGTTGTGCCACCGGAAAACAAACAGACGAATGCAATTGAAATGTCTGCAGATGATTCTATGAAAACGATACTATGTTTTGGCAACAGCCTGACGGCTGGTTACGGACTTGAGGAAGATGAAGCATGGCCTGCACTTTTGAAAGAGCGGCTTGATTCCCTGGGATACAACTATGATGTAATCAATGCCGGCTTGAGCGGTGAGACAAGCTCTGGAGGGCTCAACAGGCTTGATTGGGTATTGAACAGACCGGTAGACATTTTCATCCTTGAACTCGGCGCCAACGATATGCTTAGAGGTCTTGATGTTTCCAATACCCGGGAAAACCTGGACAAAATCATCGACTTGGCAAAATCAAAAAATGAAAAACTTTCTGTTCTAATCGCAGGTATGATGTCACCACCGAATATGGGGCCTGATTATGAAAAGGCATTTAATAAGATCTATCCCGATCTAGCAAAAAAACACGATGCTGCCCTGATTCCTTTTTTCCTGAATAATGTGGCAGCTGTCGATACATTAAACCTGCCTGATGGCAAACACCCGAATGCAGAAGGACAGAAAGTCGTCCTGGAAAATGTATGGGCAAGCCTCAATGAATTACTTGTAAGACCGGAATAATTTGAAAAACACATCCCAACTTATCTACCTTAACCTGGGTGTATTCCTGATAAGTACTTCTGGTATCTTCGGCAGACTGGTAGAGTTAAGTCCCGAACTGACCATATTCTATCGTTGCGTACTGGCTGCTTCTCTCTTGTGGATCTACATCAAATTCAGTCGTTTACAAATCGGGGTAAGCCAAAAATCAGATCTGAAATATATCCTTATTGGTGGGGCATTGATGGCCTTGCATTGGGTCAGTTATTTCTACTCTTTAAAGCTATCAAATATAGCTATTGCCATGCTGACCCTTCATACCTTTCCAGTGATGACCGCTATCATTGAACCTTTCGTCCTGAAAACAAAATTTCAAAGTTATCATATTGTACTTGCCCTCCTTGTACTGGTAGGCGTTTGGATTATCCTGCCTTCGTTTGATCTTACAGATTCTATAGTCCTCGCTACGCTTTGTGGACTTGTATCTGCCCTCGCCTATTCTCTGAGGAATATTTGGACGCGTAAAATTATGATACGCTACAACGCATCTGTTATGATGTATTATCAATTGCTGATTATAGCGGCCTTGCTCTCACCTTTTCTATTTTTCATGGATTCCTTGCCTTTAAAAACAGATTGGTATTATATCGTAGCCCTGGCTTTGATGACTACAGTTCTTGGTCATACCTTATTGGTTAATTCGCTGAAATACTTCAGCGCCATTACCGTTGGTTTGCTGAGCAGTATTATTCCTGTTTATGGAATTATGTGGGGTATATTTTTCCTGTCGGAATATCCTGATCTTAAAACTGTTTTGGGAGGTACTCTCATCATGCTGAGCTTCTTTACGGAAACCGTTTTCGCCAGTAAGCTGTCACAGAAAACAAACCGGATTAAAGCCTAAAAAAAGCCCCATAGATTCTATATCTACAGGGCTCTTTGATTCTGAACTGCAGGAATTATTTTTTCTTCCTGCTTCGTACTGTTGTCTTCTTAGCTGTAGCCGTTGTCTTCTTAGC
>RFSX01000118.1 GCA_009923745.1 Chitinophagia bacterium | reverse complement strand
TTAATAAGTCTTGAAGAAAAAAAGGTGGAATATCGTTTTTGAAAATGACGATTTTATCGTTGTTGACAAACCCGCAGATTATCTGACAATACCTGACAGATATAACAACGAAAAAGAAAATCTATATCACTCCCTGCAATCCTACAGAGAAAATATTTATATCAATCATAGACTGGATAAGGACACAAGCGGCCTTGTACTCTTTACCAAATCAGAAGAAGCTCACAAACGCTTTTCTGTTTTGTTTGAACAACGTAAGATCGACAAATTCTACTTCGCTATTGTCTCTGGTACACCACCACTTGAAATGGCTCAGATCGACCTGGCCTTAGCTCCAAATAAAGACCGTTCACAACCAGTAGTAGTCTCTGAAAAGGGAAAAAAGGCAACTACCAAATACCGAATCATTAAATCCTGGTATCATTATTCACTTCTTGAATTAAAGCTGATTACGGGACGTATGCACCAGATCAGAGTACATCTTAAGAGTATTCACTGTCCTATTTTATGTGATCCCTATTATGGTAATGGTTTGCCTCTATATTTATCAGATTTCAAAAAGAAGTTCAGAAGCAGCAATAAGCATGCAGAGAAGCCTTTGCTTGAAAGGCTTGCATTGCATGCGCACAAACTATCCTTTATAAACCCTATGGATAATAAGGCATACGAATATGAATCTGAACTGCCCAAAGACATGCGAGCGGCCGTTAAACAGTTCGATAAAAACCTGGAGGAAGATCAATCATTCATTGAGGACACAAGTTCATCCCAGATCTGATTTTGTTGTTCAAGTTCTGATTCCAATACAGATAGTTTCACTACAGCTTGTTTACCTTCATCAGAAATATAGAAATCCAGATCAACGAGTTTGTTTTGAATTTCTTTGATTTGTTTTTCCAATGCATCGATTCTTTTCTCAGCTTTAGATATCTTTTTGTTTAGGACTTTCTGATCTTCATAACTTAAGTCAGATGCTTTTGAGGTCTTTGCACTTTGCTCTTTTTTATCCTGAACTTGAAAACTTCTAATATCTTCTGCATCCCTTTTGGATAAAACATAATCCAGGTCACCCAAGTGCTCGATGATGGCACCATCTCTGAATTCAAAGGTTTTACTTACCGTTCCCCTCAGTATTTCCCTGTCGTGAGATACTATGATGAGTGTTCCGGGATATTCCTCTATGGCCTTTTTAAGTATTTCTTTAGAATAGATATCCAAATGATTGGTAGGTTCGTCCAATAGCAACAGGTTTGATTTACGTGAAACCATACAAGCCATGGCCAGCCTTGCTTTCTCACCTCCACTCAATACAGAAACTTTCTTTTCTGCATCTTCACCTGAAAAAGCAAAAGCACCGAGGGTGTGTCTTGCTTTTGGCACAAATTCAGGGTCTGCGTGGTATTCAAGGGTTTCCAATGCTGTCATTTTATCATTAAGTACTTCTGACTGATTCTGGGCGAAATAGGAAATGATAACGTTGTGCCCTAGATCCACCTTTCCTGAATCCGCTTTCAATTTGCCTGCAATAATTTTTATCAAGGTGGATTTACCTTGACCATTCTGCCCCACAAAAGCGACCTTGTCTCCCCTGTTCAATTCAATGCTCTGCTTGACAATTACCCTGTTATCTCCATAGGATTTTGAAATTTCTTCAGCTTTCAAGACCAGTTTGCCACTTGCTCTTGTCTCTGGAAAAATAATATTCATTTGTGTCACATCATCAGTCTCAACTTCAATCCTCTCAATCTTATCAAGTTGTTTTTGCATAGACTGAGCCATTTTCGTCTTTGATGACTTGGCCATAAATCGAGTAATGGTGCGTTCCTTTTGTTTTATTTGTTTTTGCTGATTGACAAAAGCCTGCTCGTTCTTTTCCTTTCTTTGTTCTTTTTCAGAAACATATCTTTTATAGGCCATCTTATAATCAGAAATCCTCCGATTAGACAATTCAAGTATACGATTCGCTGTGTTAGACATGAATTCCGTATCATGTGATATGAACATCACGTTACCCGGATAGGATTTGATGTATTTTTCAAACCAAATCAGCGCCTCGATGTCAAGGTGGTTATCAGGCTCATCCAAAAGCAGAAGCTTGGGTTTTATCAACAGCAGTTTAGCTATTTGTACTCTCATTTTCCACCCTCCAGACAATTCAGAAACAGGCTTGTCCCATTGTTCGTCTTTAAATCCCAAGCCATTAAGTACGCGTGCTATTTCAGAATGTGGGTTCTTTTCTTCCATGGCCTGCATTTTAATGGAAAGGGTTTCTATTTCCTCGAGTACTCTTGACATTTCAGCCTCATCCATTGTATCTCCAAGCGTAGCACTGAGTTCAGAGATTTTGTCCTCTATTTCAAAGTAGGACTTAAAGACTTCAAGACAGATATCTCGTGGTGTTCTGTCTTCGTCAAAATCGAAATGCTGAGATAAATAGGCTATGCTATAATTACCAGGTATTTGCACTTGCCCGGAATCGGGCTTAAGCTCAGAGGTAAATATTTTGAATAAGGTGGTCTTTCCGGCACCGTTTTTCCCTATTAGGGCTATTTTTTCATTTTCAGTAATACTGAAGCTGACATCCTGTAAAAGGTGAAGGCTGCCAAAGTGTAGATTTATATTTGTGAAACTCAGCAATTAATTAAGACTTAATGAGCTGGGCATTTGAGCTATTACAGAATATCGGTCTCCTTTATTGGCCATGGTTTGTTTCCATAAAAGGGCAGACACAGATTTAAAAATATAATTCGGATCCACATCAGACAGTATCCAGCTGCCTGTTTTCAATTCCTCCACAAGCTGCCCGTCACTCCAACCACTGTATCCAAGGTAGAAACGTATATTCTGAGGCTTTATGAGATCACTGTTTATCAGGAATTTAAGTTTATCAAAGTCGCCACCCCAGTATACGCCTCTGCTTACCTGTATGCTGTCTTCAAGAAGATCTCCGACATTATGAATGTAATGTATGGTGTCTGTTGCTACAGGTCCGCCAAAATAAATACTGAATTCATGTTCGCTGTTGATATCCTCAACCAACTCGGCAAGTTTGACATTCATCCGCCTGTTGAGTATAAATCCTACAGTGCCTTCTTCCTCGCTATGATCACACAAGCATATAACGGCTCTTCTGAAGTTTGGGTCGAGCATAAAAGGTTCAGCAATAAGAATATTACCTGATCGTATTTTTCTTTGATTACTCATCAATATAGTTCTACTGCCAAGGATCTATCGAATCGACGTATAAAGCCACTCAAAACTTTGGCTCCAAATTCTATATAACTCTTATGTCCGTCAGCCACCATGCTTTTCATGGTTTGCGTCCATTTGACTGATCCGGTTAGCTGATTTACAAGATTTTCCCTGATCTGCTGCGGATCGCTTTCAGCTTTACCGGTAAAGTTTTGGTATACCGGAACTGCAGGTTTATTAAATGTGGTCTCCATGATTGCATTTTGAAGACTATCTTTCGCTGATGACATCAAAGGTGAATGAAATGCTCCATCGACAGGTAAAACAAGAGCCCGGCGTGCTCCTGCTTCTTTGGCAATTTCAACAAGCTTCTCTACTGCGCCTAACTCACCAGAAACAACCAATTGTCCAGGACAGTTATAGTTGGCTGGAACAACGGTGCCATCAACTTGATTGCAAAGATCCTCTACAACAGGGTCATCCAGTCCCAGAATAGCAGCCATCGTGCCTTTGGTATCATTACAGGCTTTCTGCATGGCAGCCGCTCGCTGATAAACCAGTCTCAGTCCATCCTCAAAACTTAATACTCCATTAGCTATTAAAGCTGTAAACTCTCCAAGAGAATGACCCGCTACAGCCACCGAGCTTATGTCCTTCTCCTTAGACTTATAGGTGACATATGCATTGAGAAAAACAGCCGGCTGTGTGACCGAGGTCTTTTTGAGATCATCATCGCTACCTTCAAACATGATATCTGATATTCTGAAACCAAGAATTTCGTTTGCCTGCTCGAAGTATGCTTTGGACTGATCATCGGAATCATATAATTCCTTACCCATTCCAACGAATTGGGATCCCTGTCCGGGAAATAATAAAACTGACATATTACAAGATTATTGAATCTGTATTAAAGGTAAGAACTGTGAAAAGATTAATGGCCAATTAGCCGCAAAAATTCATCACGCGTTTCCATCTTCTTGAATATACCTGTGAAGGCTGAAGTGGTCGTCATTGAATTTTGTTTTTCAACCCCTCTCATCATCATACACATATGCGCTGCTTCGATAACTATGGCAGTACCCAAAGGCTTTAAGGCTAAATCTATGGCATCAAGGATTTGAGTGGTGAGCCTTTCCTGTACCTGCAAACGGCGGGCAAAAACATCAACAACTCGGGGAATTTTGCTCAAGCCAACGATTTTGCCATCCGGAATATACGCTACATGTACTTTACCGTAAAATGGTAAAATATGATGTTCGCATAATGAATAAAGCTCTATATTCTTAACCAGTACCATATTGCTTCGTTCATCCTGAAACATGGCACTGTTCAATATTTCCTGGGCGTCCATTTGATAGCCCTGTGTTAAAAATTGCATGGCCTTTGAGGCTCTTTCAGGTGTCTTGATAAGACCCTCTCTGTTAATGTCTTCTCCCAAAGAAGTGATGATGGAACTATAATTTTCTTCAATCGCTCGAGTGATATCGTCTTGGTAGGATTCGTTCCTTTTGTATACCA
>RFSX01000117.1 GCA_009923745.1 Chitinophagia bacterium | reverse complement strand
ATCATTACCAACTGTAAACAAGACAGGATCATTGTCCTGGGAGAATAACAGGAATGCTGGAAAAATGAAAAAAATCATTAGCACCAATCTCATAAGTCTCAATTTTTTGCAAAAATAACAATTCGATACTGAAAAAGCAGATATATCCTGGTTCGGATTATATTTGCAAGTATCTGATAATCAACATTATAAACATCATATTATTCAATTTCCTTGCAAATGGTATTCAAAAACGCCTGCTTGGGCATATATAACATGACTCAGCTTGGAAATATTGGCTCTTTAAAGCATCATTTATCAATCATAGGTATAGGCACGTTTGACACGTGGTGCAATCCTGGATATGACTTCATAGCTTATTGTCTGGCAGGCTTTTGCAAGCTCCTCGATTGGCAGTTCTTTATTAAAAATAATGACTTCATCGCCGGGTTCTATCTTGTCCAGATGGCTGACATCAAGCATGCAAACATCCATGCAAACATCGCCAATAATCGGGCATAGTATGCCTCTTACCTTAAAGGAGTAACCATTGGTTCCGGCTAAACGCATCAAGCCGTCAGCATAGCCTATGCTGACTATAGCGATTTTCGTATCGTGATCTACTTTTCCAGACCTGTTGTAACCGGTGGAATCTCCGGCTTTGAGATTTTTAATTTGAAGAATTCTCGCTTTGAGGGTGTGTACTTTCTCGAGTTTTTCTGAAATAAGTTTTGTTTCATCTATACCATAAATACCCAGACCTATTCTTATCATATCATAATGATGCTGCCCGAAGCGAATGATGCCACCCGTATTGAGAATATGCTTTAGGCAGGTGTATCCTATTGCTGCTTCAATTTTTGAGCTCATGCGATCGAAGCGTTCAATTTGACTCAGGCTGAATGCATCTAGGTCCGGGTTGTCAGAACCTGCCATATGGGAGAACAGGGATTTAATTTTTATGAGTGGATGTTTCTTCAGTATTTCAAGCAATCTATCCAGTTCGGCTTCCATAAAGCCAAGCCTGTGCATGCCAGTGTCCAGCTTGAGATGGATATTCAAAGCCTGGTTCAAACGTTCAGCACGATCTATCAATTCCTCAAGAAGGGTAATGGAATAGACTTCTGGTTCAAGTTGATATTCCCACAACAAATCTATCTGCTCATTATGGACATTGAATACCATCATATCCAATGAGCATCCAGCTTCCCTGATTTCTACCGCCTCATCAATAATAGCGACTGCGAGATAATCAATCTTTTTATGTTCAAGGTATTGAGCCATCCTGACGCTTCCTGAGCCATAGGCATCAGCTTTTATGACGGCCATTATCCGGGTATCATCCTGTAGGTAGGATTTATATATGTTAAGGTTGTGATCCAATGCCGTGAAGCTTGTCTCAAGGACAGTTTCATGAACCTTACTGGATAGTTTATGAAATATATTTTCAAGGTGAAATCGCCGGGCTCCTTTTATCAGGATACAGCAAGACCTGAGGCGGTACATTTCCAAAGTAGACAACAGGGCTTGTGGTGAAGCATAAAACTGTACGCCAAGATCTGTAAAGAGCTCATGGTATTGGGCGTCTAGACCAATAGCATATGTTTTTGTAATTTTTTTCTCCTCTATCAGTCTTTTGAGCTCCGTGAATAATTCCAGTTTATTGACCTGCTGATCAAAATCTGAAAAGATCAATACTTTGGCAAGATCCCGGGCATGCAGGTCCTGGAACTCCAGGGCCAATTGCATCGACGCCATATCCAGGCTATAGCTGTCGTTAATAAGCAAGTTGCCATTGATACCGTCTCTCAGCTCAAGCCGGTTCTGCACGTGGTCCAGTTCATCAATGATATCTTGCAGTTCTGAATGATTATAGCCCAGATACAAGAGGCATGTGATGACATGCATGAGGTTTTCCAGAAACTCCCGACTCATCATTGTACAACTCAGTTCAAAGCCTGTGTTTTCAAACTCCAGCTTTAACCGAGTTGAATCACCCTTTTTTATGATTTCATTTAGCCTGACGCGCGCATCAATTTTGTGTGACCACGGATAAATTTTGCCAGGGTATTTATTCATCAGGGCTTTGTAAACAAGCTCATGATCTTTGCAGCAAATGATGGTTCCGGAATCCTTGAAAAGCTCGATTTTCTCATCGAGTTTATCTTCAATTGAGGAGAATCCAGAGCTGTGGGCATCCCCCAGATTGGTGAATATCCCAATTTGGGGTTTAATCATTCGCTCGAGAAAGCGCATTTCATGTTTTTTGGAGATGCCGGCTTCTATCAGAGCCAATTCGTCATCCTCTTCTATTTGCAAAAGGGATAGTGCAACGCCGATTTGTGAATTATAGGATTTAGGACTTTTTACGAATTTAAACTTTCTGGAGAGTGCCTTTCCAAGCCACTCTTTGATGATGGTCTTCCCATTGCTTCCGGTAATAGCTATGATACGGCCATTAAACTTGCTACGATGATATTGAGCCAGTTTTTGCAGGGCCTGAAGGCATGAATGTACAAAGATGACATTGGCACCTTTTAAGCTATCGCAGTTTATCTTTTTGGAAACAACAAAATTTCGAATACCCTTCCTGTATGCATCTTCAATGTAGTTATGGCCATCGTTTATAGCGCCCTTGAAGGCAAAGAAAATGCTCTTTTCAGGAAAAGATATTTTACGGGTGTCGTAAATGACATTCTGGATCTTTCCGTCTTCACCTTTACAAAGGGTGTGAGCATTGAGTATTGTTGATATTTCAGAAGCGCTGTAATTCATTGTTTTTTACAAATCGAAACCAATATCCTTCCTGTAGTACATGCCATCAAAATGAACTTTAGCAGCCATGTTGAGGGATTTTTTTACAGCTTCATGGTGATCAATGGCCAACGAACTTATTGCCAGTACACGACCACCACCTGAGGTTATTACTTTCCCGGATTCGTCCTTTTGTGTTCCGGCATGGAAAATTATGCTTTCAGCTTCAGCCAGGGGCAAGCTTATTTCCTTCCCTTTGGGATAGGAGCCCGGATAACCACCGGATACCAAGACAACAGTAGCGGCAGACTGAGGAATGCTGGCAGTTTCCTTGCTGGCAAGATCACCTGAGAACACAGCTTCAACAAGTTCAACCAGGTCTGTATCCAATCTGGGCAGAATGACCTGGGTCTCAGGGTCTCCCAAGCGGCAATTGTATTCAATGACATATGGATCACCTCCGACATTTATAAGGCCTAAAAAAATGAATCCCTTATATTCCATGCCTCTTTCTGAAATCCCTTTCATGGTAGGTTCAATAATTCTTGAACGTACTTTAGACATCATCTGTTCGTCTGCAAAGTTAACGGGTGAAACAGCTCCCATACCACCGGTGTTTAAGCCGGTATCCCCCTCCCCGATACGTTTATAGTCTTTGGCTTCAGGAAGAAGTACGTAATCTTTTCCATCGGTCAGGACAAAAACGGAAAATTCAATCCCGTCAAGGAATTCTTCAAGAACGACTGTTTTTGAGGCGTCTCCAAATTTCCCGCTGAGCATTTCATTTAATTCCCTTTTGGCTTCCTCCTTATCGTTGAGTATCAGTACACCCTTGCCGGCTGCAAGGCCGTCGGCTTTGAGCACGATGGTCTCATCCTGGGCATCAATAAAATCATAGCCCTGTTCAATAGAATCTGGCCCTACTGTTAAATATCCTGCAGTCGGTATATTGAATTCTGCCATGAAGTCATTGGCAAAAGCTTTCGAACCTTCCAGTTTGGCAGCCTCTGCTGACGGCCCAAGAACTTTTACACTGTGCGATCTAAAGTGATCATAGATGCCGGCAACCAAAGGGGCTTCAGGGCCCACGATAATATAATCGATTCCGGCTTTATCCACAAAATCTTCTATCCGGGAAAAGTCACTTGTGTCGATGGAGATGTTTTCACCTTCCTGACTACTTCCGGCATTGCCGGCTGCGATATACAGTTTACCGCATTTGGCACTTTGAGAGAGTTTCCACGCCAGGCAATGTTCACGTCCTCCTGATCCGATCACCAATATGTTATACATCTGATCTTGTTTTGATTGCAAAAATAGAATTAATGGTCTGAAAGCTCTTTTTACAAAGGATTTATCTTTCCAAGCCGGCTATTATCTGTGGATTGATTTTTGCAAGTGAAGAGAGATAGGTGTGTACGTGTTTAAGGCATTACCAATATGGAAAAATATATATGTATAAAACATTGATATAAAGTAAAATACACATCAATAAAATTCCCCGAATTAATGGGTCGAGTTACTCCATATTTAATCTCCATTTTGGGATCCTCTTCTTGATAAGTGCCAAAAATCCGGTCCCAAATATTTAAAAGATTACAATAATTGGTGTCAATATACAAGGGATTACTGGCATGGTGAACCCGATGATGCGAGGGTGTAAGCATAAGCTTATTTAAAAACCCAAAACGCGCATCCTGAATTAGATTTTCCCCTACATGTATAAAGGCTCCATAAGTGCCGTCTATAAACATGATGGTAAATAAGAGTACGGGCTCAACGCCTAAAAAAATACAGATAGAAGTTCGGATTAAATCAGCATAGGGTGCCTCTAAAAAAAAGTGAGCATGGGTAACGCTTAGGTTCATCTCTTCAGGAGAATGGTGGGTGGCATGCAAGCACCAAAGTAGGCGAACTTTGTGGGCCAAAAAATGATAGATAAAATGGGCAAATTCCCAGGCAATATATCCGTAAATAAACCAATACCAAGTCATCGATGTTTGCAAAAGCGCTAGCGGTTGAAAAACTCCGA
>RFSX01000116.1 GCA_009923745.1 Chitinophagia bacterium | reverse complement strand
GCATATACTTTTTTGAAGAGGAGTTCGACAAAGAATCCGTCAAACGCCATTTTGATTTTTATGAACCTATTACCGTGCATGAGTCTTCATTATCCCCTTGTGTGCATGCCATTCTGGCCTGTAGGATTCAGTACTATGAGAAGGCTTATGAGATGTACCTTCGAACGGCTCGCCTCGACCTTGATGATTATAATAATGATACGGAAGATGGCCTTCATATAACAAGTATGGCAGGTACTTGGATGTCAATCGTGGAGGGTTTTGCTGGAATGAAGGTTGTGGGCACCGCAATTTCATTTAATCCGTATCTTCCTGAAAATTGGCAGGCATTCAATTTCAGAATACGATTCCGGGGTAGACATCTCGAGATTGATATCAGATCTGATCATGCAAGAATTACATTGCTTGATGGTGATAAGATGGAAGTTGATGTATATGGCAATAAATATGGTTTGAAAGCCGGTGAAACAATTGAATGTAGAAAATAAACGTACACTATGAATAAATTATATCTCTTATTGATCCTGGGACTAATGCTTACAGCATGTAAGAATGATGAATCTACAGAAGCCGTTCCGGTAATAGACAAGCTGGAACTTCCTGAGTGGGCCAGTGATGCGGTTATATATGAAGCCAATATCCGCCAAATGACCGAAGAAGGCACATTCAATGCCTTTTCAGAACACCTTGAACGTATTGCTAATATCGGAATTGAATTGGTATGGCTCATGCCTATTCATCCTATCTCAGAGAAGAACAGGAAGGCAAGAGGTGACTTGTTTGCAGAGGACATTGAAGACCCCGAGGAACGTAAGAAGTATTTGGGTTCTCCATATTCAGTAGCGGATTACCGTGCTGTAAATCCCGACTACGGTACAATGGATGACTTCAGGAATTTGCTTGCGAAAGCGCATGAACTGGGATTAAAGGTAATTATAGATTGGGTTCCCAATCATACGGGTTGGGATAATCCATGGATCACTGAACACCCTGACTGGTATACCTGGGATGATGAGGGTAATATCATTGATCCTATTGATTATAATACCGGCAAATCATGGGGTTGGACTGACGTAGCCGATTTGAATTACGATAACCAGGAGATGAGGAAGGAGATGATTGAAACCATGAAGTGGTGGGTCGAGGATATTGGTATTGATGGATTTAGGGTGGATGTCGCACATGGAGTGCCTGAAGATTTTTTCAGGACGCTTATTCCAGTTCTGACGGACATTAACCCTGAAATATTTATGCTGGCTGAATCCGATCGTCCTATAGATCTTAACAATCAGAGCTTTCATATGGATTATGCCTGGTCGCTGCATCATAAACTCAATGAAATTGCGCAAGGACATGCCAGGGCTTCTGATATAGATGCCTGGAGTCAGAAAGACAAGGAGATCTTTGAACACGGTATTCATATGAATTTTACAAGCAATCACGACGAGAACAGCTGGGGTGGCACTGTCTTTGAGCGTATGGGTGACGCGCATAAAATGATGGCAGTCTTTACAGCAACTTTTGAAGGTATGCCGCTGCTCTATTCGGGACAGGAGGAACCAATGAAAAAACGCCTTGCATTCTTCACAAAAGACACTATTGGATTCAAGGATTATGCCTACCAGGATTTTTATACGACCTTGTTTAAACTGAAAAAGAACAACAAAGCTCTTTGGAATGGAAAGTATGGGGGAGATCTTGTTAAGTTATTAGATCATGAAGATGTGTACGCGTTCACACGCAAAAAGGATGGAGACTCGATTCTTGTAATTTTAAATATGAGTGATAAGGAACAAACTGTTACCATACCGGTAGATGTAGCTATGCAGGATGTATTTGAAGGAGCAAATGTAAGATGGTCAAAAGGAGATGAGTTAAGCTTGAGTGCCTGGCAATATTATGTCCTGGCGAATTGAATTTCTACCCAGAAGAAAATTATAAAATGAAACAGAAAAAGCGACTTAATTTTTGGGGAATCTGGAACATGTGTTTTGGATTCCTGGGTATCCAGTTTGGCTGGGGCCTTCAGATGGGAAATATGTCAGCAATCTATGAGTATCTTGGCGCTGAACCGGATCAGATTCCCATTCTGTGGCTTGCTGCTCCTTTGACAGGTCTTATCGTTCAACCCATAATTGGATACTTTTCTGATAATACCTGGTCACCACGATTCGGAAGGAGAAAGCCTTATTTTTTCTTTGGGGCCATATTCGCTTCCATTCTTCTGGTCTTAATGCCATACAGTTCAACCATCTGGATGGCAGCTGGAATGTTGTGGATTCTTGATGCATCTATAAACGTAAGTATGGAGCCTTTCAGGGCCTATGTAGCAGACATGCTTCCCAAAGAGCAGTATTCAAAGGGATATACGATGCAGGCCTTTTTTATAGGACTCGGGTCGGTTCTGGCTGCATTCCTTCCATGGCTTTTTCTGGATGTTATGGGATTTTCAGATGAAGTAGTAGATGGCAAAGTGCCTCAATATGTAAAGCTCAGCTTTTTGGTAGGTGGGGTCAGTTACTTTATAGCTGTTATGTACACCATTCTCAAAACGAAAGAGTATCCACCTGAATACTTTATCCACGACGACGAAGTTGAAAAACTTGGCTACTTTGAAGGTCTAAAGAAAGCCTTCTTTAATATGCCTGATGCCTTCAAGAAACTGGCTCCTGTTCAGTTTTTTACCTGGATGGGATTATTTCTTATGTGGTTTTATTTCACGGTTACCATTACTGAATCCGTATTTGGGGCAAAATCTACTAGCGATATGGCTTATAGCAGCGGGGTTGTATGGGGTAATTTGTGTTTTGGCTTTTATTCTGTTGTTACCTTCATTTTTGCTCTTGTCATGCCGAGCCTTTCAGACAGAATAGGTAAGAAAAAATTGCACGCGCTCTGTTTGCTGATCGGTGGCCTTGGTTTACTGAGCGTTGCTGTCATTACCAACAAATGGTTGTTGTTTGTTTCCATGACTGGTGTAGGTATAGCCTGGGCAAGTGTTGTTTCAATGCCTTACGCGATGATAGCTGATGAAATTCCGGCGAAGCAGATGGGTATATTTATGGGACTTTTCAATATGTTTATCGTCATACCGGAAATTCTTGCAGCAATAGGTTTTGGTTGGGTAATGAGCGAGTTGTTTGACAATACCAAGTTGTACGCTATCATAACCGCGGGATCATTGTTGATTATCGCAGCGTTTTTCACATTAAGAGTAAAGCAGGATACGGCCTGATTCTTAGATGTCAAATTTGAGGACATTGCTGTTTTTCATTTCAGCATATCGCTCATAGTCGAAGGTGTATAGTTTTGCCGGACGATGGGAAACATCCTGTTGCACTTCACCAAGGTCTTTTAGCAAACCGGTAGCTTTTAGTTTTCGTCTGAAATTTCTTTTGTCTAGTTTGATTCCAAGAATGATCTCATAAAGCCGTTGCAATTGGATGAGCGTGAATTTTTTTGGGAGTAAGGAAAAGCCCACAGGTCTTTCCCGAAGCCGCTTTTTAAGTCTGTTGTAGCAAAGATTCATGATTTGCTGATGGTCAAAAGCCATTTCTTCTGTGCTGGTGATCGGGACCCACTGCAAGTGCTTATGTTCCTTATCAATAAGCTCATATTTGTCCGTCTTGATCAGTGAGTAGTACGCAACGGAAATAACTCTTCCCAGAGGATGCCTGTTAGGGTCACTGAATGTCTGAACCTGTTCAAGGTAAAGATCAGAAAGACCGGTAATTTTTTCAAGTATTCTGTTAGCTGCTTCGTCAACAGTCTCATACGATTTTACAAGATCTCCTATCAGGGACATCTTAGCTTCATGAGGAGGCATGTTGCATTCTATCTGAAGAACTGACAACTCTTTTTCATTGTAACCGAAGATGACACAATCCACAGAAATAGCAGCTTTGGCATCTGAATTGAGTTCGCTAATCCAGGTGTTGATATTTTCTGAATTTGGTATAGACGTCATGTTTTGCTGGCGGTAAAATAAGAAAAAAATCCCTGATTCCAGGCTTTTAATACCCCCCGAAGTAGCGTCTGGCTAACCATTCCAGAGACAAGAGTACCAGCAGTATCAACAATAACCAAGGCCAGTCGAGAATTGAGTGTGTACTTGTTTGCTGGTATTGGATGGATCTAATGGATTGGTCATAGCCAATGAGGCTATCTAGACGTGGAATATCCCTTGGGTATATAAATTCACCGCCTGTTTTTTGACTGAGTTGGTCAAGTATGTCGTGTCTTGCCGTAAGGTCGTAATTTTCTTTCATGAGGGACTGAACGGTAAATGATCCATTGGAAACCTCTTCCTTTCCATTATATTCAGTTCGTGCTCTGTAATTGTAGTTGCCTTCTGGGAATCTTCCCGCATTCGCAACGTAATAATTATTGCTTTTCGAAAATATATAGTCAAAGCGTTCATTGTCAGGATTTGTAATTGATAGTGCTACTTCAGACGTGTTGATAAGCTCGTAATTGTCATTGTAAAGCTGAGCATCAAAAAGTACATTTTCATTTTCCTGGTAATTCCTTTTATTCGTAAAGACCCTGAACTGTCTCTTATCTTCCTTTTGAGAAATATACTGGATTGTTTTTGTCAATAACTCTTTAGTCACATTGGATTTTTCCGTCTCAAAATATTCCATCAGTGCCCATCTCCAAATGCCTTCACCACTCAATACGGCTTGCTTTTGACCATTGTAATCACTGTATGCCAGGAGAGGATAGGGGGTTTCAACAGAACCGATTTTTTGATATAATAAGACCTGTGCGGCC
>RFSX01000115.1 GCA_009923745.1 Chitinophagia bacterium | reverse complement strand
TACAGAGAACAGTAAAAACAATTCAGATTATCTTAACACTGATCTAGAGGCTAGAGAAGATTCTCTAGAACTAGCAGCTGCATATGCTGCTCAAGCTAAAATCGAATTAAAACTTATTGCTGCGATTGAGACAGAAGCCGTTGCGGCTGATAATATCGATGATGCTGCAGATGATCCTGCTATCTGGTATAATAAAAGTAATCCTGATTCATCCATAATCTATGGATCAAACAAAAAAGGTGGGCTTGTTGCTTTTGACCTCGAAGGTCGGCAAACGCAATATTACCCAATAGGTAAAATCAACAACGTTGATGTCAAACAAGATGTCGTTATAGGTTCTGATACATTGGATATTTTGGGATGTACAAACAGATCTGATCAGAGTGTTGAATTGTTTTCAATTCTAAAGAATGGGGAAGTATCTAATCTCATGGGTGAAAAATTTAAAGTCGATACTACAAAAATTGATGATGTATATGGCTTTTGTTTGGCTTATCCTGTTGCTAACAAGCGATTATATGTTATCATAAATGGCAAGAATGGATATTTTCAGCAGTTTGAATTAAAAAGCCGTGAAGGGAGCTATGAATTAGATTTAATTTATGAAATGCAATTTGACTCACAGACAGAAGGTATGGTTTCTCATGATCGTTCCAATTCTTTATATGTTGGAGAAGAGAATTTGGGCGTGTGGTGTTTGAGTTTAAATAAAGATGAATACTCAGAGATACAATTTATCAAGGAAAGCTCTGTTTTGACTAACAAAAGCATTGTATCAGATGTAGAAGGATTGAGTATATATGATAAAGGCGATAAAACATTATTGTTTTTAAGCTCGCAAGGGAATTTTTCTTACGCAGTTTTTGATATGAATAAATCACACAATTATCTTTTTAGTTTCAAGATTATTGGCAGTGATAATATCGATGGTGTTGAAGAAACTGACGGTATA
This sequence comes from Chitinophagia bacterium, assembly GCA_009923745.1. Lineage (GTDB taxonomy): Bacteria > Bacteroidota > Bacteroidia > Chitinophagales > Saprospiraceae > RFSX01. The sequence goes on along the minus strand of RFSX01000115.1, from coordinate 3,848 downwards.
GAAATATCATCACATAATTTCTCTCCGCGCTTTAATTCAGGCCTCTTTGTAGCACAAGATGGATTTAATTACACCAACAATAGCCTTGACGCCCAGAATTTCAAATTCCTAAATATGGATGATATTTTGAACCTGTATTACAAGTAAATGATTGAATGAATCATTTCACTATAGGTAGTTCTATATACGAAGCATACATTTTAGAATGATGTATCGTATTATGTGCCGTGACAGCATTGACCTCATCAAAATTATTTCCACCTGTGTTTAGGTTTCTTGTAAATCGGGGAAAATTACTACTGCTGATCTCAATGCGGATGCTGTGGCCTTTTTCAAAATAATTGCTGGTTGAAAGAGGTGTTAGCTTCAATTCATAAATCTCTCCTTCCTTCATAAAGACTTCCTTATCGTAGCCCTCTCTATAACGCGCTCTTTGAATTGTTTCATCGAGATTGTATGCTCGGCCATCGGGATAAACATCTATGAGCTTGATGGTGAAGTCGGTGTCCTTGACATCGGAACTGACATACAATTTTGTATTAATAAATCCAGTAACTTCAATACCCTCTTCAAGGGGATCGCTCGTATAAACGAGGATGTCATTTCGCGTTTCCATATGTTGCTGGTCAAAAGAGCCCCCCTGAATGGCATTTCCAGTACAACATACATTGCCGCCATAGGAAGGAACCGGATTCATAGGGTCATAGGTAAAATGATCAGAATTTGAGTCTTCTTCCGGAAGATCTATCTGCAATTGCCCATTTCCGAGTAGTGAATTTGCTTGACCTTTGCTATTCAAATAGTATTTAGTCATCTGGGTATTTTCCGGAGGCCAGGTTTCACTGCTTTGCCATTTGTTGGAGCCCATGGTATAATATTGTACTCTAGGTATTTCTTCCTTAAACTTATTGGACTCGCCTTTTAGCCACAGGTCGAACCAAGCATATATCTGTTCATCATAATTGAGACGTGCATCACCGACAGAGCGCTCTCCAACAATGGTGTTCTCGGTCGCTCGGGTATAGCGGCAATGTAAAGTGGGTGCGATAACCAGATATTGGTTGTCTCGAACGTCTTTACTACGAGCATTGTTTCTGACATGATTGAACAAAGCAATATTTGGACTGATTGAGACATCATACCATGAACAAAACCAGAAAGAAGGCACTGTAATTTCTTTATCATCATGATAAAGTCCACCTTCAAACCAGGCAGGATCATTTGGCTTTCTTTTGATCATTTTGTCATAGATCTCTTCCTTGCCATTGATATTTTTTATAATGTCTTTTACAGGCAAATGACTGAGCGCCTCCGACATGTCAACCGATGGGTTTTCTGGAGCAAGATCGTAAAACCTGCTTATCCTGATGAGATCTTCCTGGCTGGCGCCAGAAGGGATCCGCGGTTTGAATTTATCATGTTCAACGGAATACAGCCAGGCAGTAAAAAGCATCTGCTGAGCACCTCCGCGGTACCAGTTACCTTGTTCATAGAAGTCACCAACACGTCCAACACCGGCTCCGTAACCCTGAGGCACCATAGCAGCCAGAGCAGGGTGGTTCAGGGTCGCAGCAGCCATTTGCCATTCGGCTGTAGAGGAGCAGCCATACAGTCCTATTTTCCCATTGGACCATTCCTGATTTTCCATCCATGTAAACGCATCGTAAGCATCGGTAAGGGGTAGGCCTAAAATATCCCATTCGCCTTCGGAAAAATATCTTCCTCTTTCATTCTGAACGACGTATGCATAGCCTCTTTTTACCGCTTCATAGGCACGCTGTGCGGTGCGTGTCCTTCGTTCACCGTCACCCCATTCATTGAAATTATATGGAGTTCTGGAAAAAATGATAGGTACTTTTTCTGTTGTTTTTGGTCTGTAAACATCTGTGCAAAGTCTGATACCATCTCTCATTGGAACCATCAGCTTTTGGTCTATATGTGCAATTTCTTCCAATTGATTCCATATGTCAGAATCCTGATTAAAGATTGGATTAATACATAGAATACTAATCAATAGTATGAAAGGCATAGCGTAATTCTTCATCCCGTCAATTTTGCGACAAATTAGGGATTTGCCATCAAATGATTGGAGTCGCTTTTAAAATAGAATCATCCAGTTTTCAATGATTGAGTTTTACTTATCTGTTTTCAATAGAGAGAGGACATACAGAATCTCTCTTCCAATTTCAATGACCTTTTCATCATAAGCTCTCTGTTCGTCAGGTGTATTGTCATAAGCTTTGGGATCCAGATAGGGTAGAGCAATTCGTGATTGAGCACCTGGAACGAAAGGACATTTTTGGTCAGCATCACTGCACACCATGACGGCAATAAAATTTGAATTCGGGTTATGAGTATCGTCATATTTTTTCGAAAACATTTTTGGACCAAATGATTGTCCGGACATTACTTGTTGGTAAACTGTATTATCTCCTTTTTCTAATATTTCGAGTTCAAAGCCAAAGCGTTTGACAGCATCTACCATTCTTGAGTTAAAGGCTGTTGATTCTGTACCACCTGAATAAGACTGAATGCCATTTATTCCAAAATATTCTGCCGCAGTACGCATCCAGATTTCTGATAACTGGCTTCTTCTTGAGTTATGGGTGCATACAAATATTAACCGGCTTTGATTGTCATTAGCCAAATCTTCTTTTATGCTTATTGACAACTCTCTTAATTCAGATTTTCTTGTCGTGGGAATAAGATTAAAACTTGCAGTCAATTCCTCGATGTTAGAAATAAGTTTTTCGTTCATGTTTTGTGCGCTTAAAGTTTGAATGAATAAGATCGAGATTAATAAGCTTAAGTAATGTGTTGTTTTCATGATTTGTGTTCCAATTTTTATATTTCTTCTTTCAAGTAAAATATTGTCATGCCAATTCTTCAGCAAATCTGGTGCTCATTAACAAGCGTTTCCCTGGCAGCAGCTGCTGGTGAGCTCTGACAATTTAAGTTTTTGTTTTACCGGAGTCATTCCGCAGTTATCTTTTGCCAGGCAATCCGTATATTTTTTCTCCAGTAAAAATTTATTCTCTTTCAAACCGATCCCATAGATCTCGAGCGTGTTTTGACCCTGGTATTCGACTTCTACTTTGAGATCGTCGATGCCGATGGTTTGTTCAAGCTGAGATATAATTTTCAGCATTTTATCTGCTTTTAATCTGTGATCGTAATCAATAGAACTCCATAATTGCAGTCTAGCGGTTCTTTGCTTTCGAATAGTACCTCCGCAATCGATAAAACTCTTTTCGTTTAGACCCAATTCAGTTATATGAAAATGAGGAGGGACTATTTTGCCATTCGGAAGTTCGAAGGTCAGAGCATCTAGCAGAGACAATTGTTTTTTTAATTCAGATAGTGTCATGCTTTAAAGTTTTAACAACAGTCGCTTATGGATTTCAAGGCGCTTGTTGTGAGCTTTGAAAAGGCGTCTTTGATTTCATGGATTGTACTTATATCTAAGCAGTAGCACATTTTTGGGCCGTCAACTGTGCCCTTAATGAGCCCAACATCTTTAAGTTCTTTCAGATGTTGTGATATTGTCGGCTGGGACAGACCGATTTCTGTAACAAGATCGCGGCAAATGCAGCTGTTTTCATGTATTAATACTTCGATGATCGCAATTCTTGCAGGATGTCCGAGTGCTTTAGCCAGTCTTGCCAATCTGTTTACACGGTCAGTGAAGATCTCTTTTTTACTAACCCCCATAATTAAAAATATAATATTGCAATATTACGATTATAGGAAATAGAGGGCAATAGCATGTGCCATTTTTTTTCAAAATTTTATCGTAGGCGATTCGTTTGTAAGAATCCTGGCATCTTCTATTATGATGATTCGGTCAG
>RFSX01000114.1 GCA_009923745.1 Chitinophagia bacterium | reverse complement strand
AAATACTAGGAATCATTGGAGATTTCGATGATTTCTAAGTAAGCCATTTTAACGGCGTTGAAGGTAAACGGGCTCTTGAGAAATCAAGAGCTTTTCCTTTTTTATACTGCAGTCACATTGTATTTAAATCAAAATTACAGTCAAAAATGCATGTCCCAGACAAGATATTTTATCACTGGCGAGTTTGAGTCCCGGATAGACTGCTCTTTCCAGACAAGGGTCCTTAGAACCACTTATTTGCCCTTGTTAGTCCATAATTAACAGCTGTTTATAGATTTTGCACAGCTCATGGATTTAAATGAGTGCTTTATCTGTTATAATTTCCGAATGGATCAATGATTTCGGGCTATTATCCTGCTTAAATCGTATTTTTAATTTTCAGAATTGTCACATTTATAAGAATCGGTACAATTGAGTGATATGTATAAAAGGAAATCTTTCTGGAAGAGGCCGGAAGGCATAACCGGAGCTGTTTTCCTGATTGTTGGCGCTTTCCTTGTTTTCAGATTGCTTCAGGCTTCATGGGCTCTGTTGATTACTGCATATTCTACGCCTCTCGGTATGGCCGCAGTCCTGGGTACGCTCGGCGTTCTTGTATTCATGGCTCTTGACGGCAAAGCAAGAAATCTTTTATGGTATATGTATAAGTCCACCATGCGGTGGATAACCGGATTGTTTGTTCAGATTGATCCTATAGGCATCTTGAAGTCCTACGTCAAAGAGCTAAAGTCAAACCTGAAGAAGATGCGCAAGCAGATCAGCAGGCTGAGAGGCCAGATGCATAAGCTCAAAGAAATGATTATCAATAACCAAAAAGACATCAAGACGAATATGCAATTGGCCAGCAAGGCCAAGCAGTCCAACCAACAGGCTGTCATGATTTTGAAAAGCCGAAAGGCCGGCCGATTGAAGGACTCGAATATGAAATTGGAAGACTTGTACAACAGGATGGAGGTTTTGTACCGCGTTCTTTCAAAGATGTATGAAAACTCAGCGGTGCTTGCAGAAGATATTGATGACCAGGTTAAATTGAAGGAACAGGAGCGCAAGGCAATCCTTGCAGGACACTCTGCTATGAAATCGGCTATGGCCATTATCAAAGGTGATTCTGACAAACGAGCCATGTTTGACCAGGCCCTCGAAGCTATTGCGGATGATGTCAGCCTTAAAGTGGGAGAAATGGAGCAATTCATGGAAATGTCCGAGAATTTTATGTCATCTATTGATCTTCAAAACGGAATATTTGAAGAAAGAGGCATGAAAATGCTCGAAGAGTGGGAAAAGAAGTCCACCTCCCTGCTCCTGGGATCTGCCAAAGAGGACATTATTTACCAGGCTCATAATGACAATGATGTGCTTGACTTGGATGCTCCTCTGGAACAACCGCAAAAAGTAGGAAGGAATAACCAGTACGATAATTTTTTTTGATTAATTTTTGAAAAGAATATAATAGCAATGGCCAGACGATTAACAATGTTTTCAAAGTTGCTGATAGTATTTATCATTTTAGCCGCAGTAGGATTTGGAGGGAAGTGGGTTTTAGATAATACAAGCTTCGGTCAGAAGCTAAAACATAAAGCTGAGCAGGAGAGAATGAAACACGAATCAGATGATACGACGAGCCTTAAAAGGGAAACCCCTGGATAGTTCGCACAGCACCAGCATGGTTTTTCAGCATTTTTTACGTCTGCCATGGCATACCGTTCTTGATAATGGAGCTCTTGCCCTGAAATTCCAGGGAGCAGGAAAAGAAGAGCGGGAAGCGTGCCATGGAAATGATTCGTTTAGTAGGACTATCAGGGCATGAATATAACTGTGCTCAATATCCGAGTTTGTCAGCAGGCCAGTTATAGCGTGTAGCTATTGCCAGGAGCCATTTACATAATCCCAAGATACTGCTCATGGATGAATCATTTGGAGCTTTGGATATTAAAACCCGACTTAATATGCAGAATCTACTCACAGAATTATGGCATAAATTTCGGTCGACGATAATTTTCGTGACGCACGACATTTACGAGGCCGTTTACCTGGCAGGAGGTATATATATCCTTAAATCGCAACCGGCTCGTTTTGTAGAGCATAGCCATATTGATCTAGCCCAGGAAAGAAACAGACTTACCAAGCGAAACCCGAATTATGTATCTCTCGTTCATCTAGTAGAAGACAAGATGGTCGAAGTATCTGAGATGAAATAATTTATGACAAATAAGTCAAGGCATATCAATCCCTCCTTCCGCGCCAGCAAGCCAGCTGAGTTGAGTATGGATCAGGGCATTCGCGGGCTCAGGGAAGGTGATTTTGATCTTATTGCACAATTAATATCAAAGGCAGAAAGTAAGCTGCTCAAAGACCAGGCATTCATACGAGAACTTCTCATGCAAGCAAAGCCTGTCAAAGAGACGCGCAAGATAGCTGTGTCCGGTGCCCCTGGCGTTGGCAAAAGCAGCTTCATTGACAGTTTTGGTCATTTCATCACTACATTTTTGTCAAAGAAGGTGGCGGTGCTTCCCGTTGATCCCAGCAGCCAGCTGAGTAAAGGAAGTATACTGGGAGACAAGACCAGAATGGAGCGTTTATCCATTTCAGAAAAGGCATTCATCAAACCGATGTCTTCGTCACTTTCACTTGGTGGTTTAGCGCCAGCCTCTGCTGTAGCTTCCATGATTTGTGAAAGGTCTGATTTTGATTATATCATTTTTGAAACAGTTGGTGTCGGCCAATCTGAAATAGAGGCCCGTAATATCAGTGACATGTTTATTCTTCTCTTACAACCAGGCGGAGGCGATGAATTGCAGGGCATAAAAAGGGGGATCATGGAGATGGCAGATTTGTTTATTATCACCAAATCCGATGGCAGCCTTCTTGATAATGCTGATGCAACGCTCAGACAAATACGTCAGGCCAATAGCCTATTACTGAAGAATGCATTTGGCTGGAAACCATCTGTAATCAAGCATTCATCATATAATGATGAAGGTAATGATAGCGCTCTGGAAAAAATATCAGCGTACTATGAGTTTATGAATTTGGAGGGAAGACTCGATCGTTTGCGTAAAGAGCAGGAGAGCCAACTGTTTAAAAAGCAAAGCAACGCAATGCTTCTTGATTACGTACTTAATAATCAAAAATTGTCCGATGCCCTGTCTTCTCTTTCAGATCGTTTGAATAAGGGGGAGTTGGAAGCGCTGGGTGCCCTTGAAAATTTGCAGAATATCCTCGATGATTTGGTTTAGAGTACTACTGCTTCATATTACAGTATCCAGCTTTCTTATTTCACAAGATAGTCTTGTATGGATGTCACCTGTTGACCATGATGTGAGACTGTCCGGTAATTTTATGGAATTACGTACCAACCATTTCCATACGGGAATAGATATTAAATCGTCGACCGGAAAGCCTGGTGATACGATCAGAGTTGTAGCTGATGGCTTCGTTTCGAGAATCAAAGTTCAGAATGGCGGTTACGGACAGGTTGTCTACCTTGACCACCCCAATGGATATACCTCAGTGTATGCGCATTTACATCAGTTCAATTCAGAGTTGGAAGCTTATGTGAAAGAAATGCAATATGCACTCGAATCCTATGAGCTTGACATTTATCCCTCTAACAGTTTATTCAAGTTTAAGGCTGGAGAATATCTTGGATTAATGGGTAATACAGGGAGATCATTTGGTCCGCATCTTCATTTTGAAATAAGGGAAACCGAAAGTGAAAAACCCATTGATCCTGAGGCATTTGGTTTTGCACCGGATGACCATGTTTTACCAACACTTCAAAGTTTTCATGTCTATCACTTTGAAGAGGCGGACACACCGGTTGATATGGAGACCTTATATTTCAGCGAAACAGGGAAGACATACAGCCTGCATCGTAATCTTATTGAAGCGCGGACTGGTAAGATTGCCTTTGGTGTCACAGCTTTTGACCAGATTGATGGCAGCTCTAATCGCAATGGCATCAATGCCTATCGACTATTTGTGAATGACTCCCTGGCATTTCAGTGGAAAGCAGAAAATTACAGCTTTGCCGAATCCAAAAGAATCAATGGATTTTTTGATTACCGGCAGTATATCCTTAACAGCCTCAGAATTTATAAACTTTTTGCACCTTCATGTTCGGCTCTTGATTTTTTTGAGGCTGGGCAGTCAGGGATTCTTAACATTGAAGAAGGGAAGCAATACGGTATCAGAATCGAAATCAATGATGCGCAGGGTAATATGGTTAGTCTCCCATTTTCAGTTGTTGGAATCAAGACGGAAGACCCTCTAAAGGCTTCGGTACATTGTGACAGCAGCTTTGTAATTAAAAAAGGTATGTTCGAAATAAGCTTTGAAAAAGAGAGTTTTTTTGAGTGGCCAGCCGCCAAGACCATTGAAAAATCACACGAGCTTGTTTTAGGTAAAAACTCTCACCGCCTGGATGTTTTCGACAGGACCGTTCCTCTTGCCAAATATTTTAGAATTTCATGCCCACTGCCGCCAGGTGATCCAAATCAATGGTGCTATATCATGAAGGACAACAGGGGCAGTTGGTCTGTATTTTCTTCGGATACACTTGGAGGCAAGCTTCATTCATATATTGATCAGTGCGGGACACTTTTTCTATACCAGGATACAAGTCCACCGGAGATTTCATTGATTGATATGGATGAATCCTTTGCAAAGGCATGGATTTTTAAAATTAAGGATAATCTTATTCCGGATGGAAAAACCCCAGATCTTACTTACAGGGCTTCAGCAAATGGAAAATGGCTTCGCTTCAAGTACGATCTCAAGACAGATGCCCTGATCTTTGACGATTTTGATAAGTTACCTGATACGAACTTTATCTTTGAATTGACGGTCAGCGATGCCCAGGGTAACCGGTCAAGCTTCGAGAAGCAGTTTATACGGCAAAAATAGT
>RFSX01000113.1 GCA_009923745.1 Chitinophagia bacterium | reverse complement strand
GCTGAGACGATCTTTCATTTTTGTACTTCTGTCCAGCTGCCATAGAGTGTATTTGCCGTCAAAGTAATTTGTAGCGCCGTCGTAATAGCCAGATTGCACCATAACATTCAAAAAGGGATTCTGAGCCATAGCCTGTCTCAGGTTTTCACCGGTCATGTCATTGCTTCTATCCCAGGGGTGAACGGGTCCAAACATATTATATTTTATATCTGACTTGAAATTAAGAACGGTACGATAATAGTGGTTTATGGCTGGCGTAAAAGCATGAAGCCAGGATGTAAGTTCAGCGTTGAAGTCGGGGGCGTCTCCGGCTTTTTCTTTATCTATGCCTTTATATCGTGAGTCAAGTCTACCAACGGTAAAACCTTCTTCTCTTAAGAGATCTTTCCAAAAATAGTTCAGGTCTACATCGAGATTATTGGCTAGGACTGTCTCCAGCTTCAAGCCGGCATATCTGGCTACCTGGTCAGCAACTTCTGTTTTTCTTCCATTATCCAGGAAGGCGCCTCTCGTAAGAGCCGGCAAATATTCTTCTATCGCATAGTTTTCTACTTCATCCATCAGGTCAAAAAGACTTTTTGACTGGAGTCCGGGTTCCAGCTTATTATGGTACCATGCTGTCACCGCATAATAAGGAAGTCTGTTGGCAGAAGCAACAGGGCCATCACGCTTGATTCCCAATTCTGTCGGTGATACCAGAATTACCCCGTTGAGGTACATCCATTGTCTGTTTTGAAGCTCCAGTGAAAGGCCTGAAACCCTCGTAGTGCCATAACTCTCACCAATGAGATATTTGGGGGATGTCCACCTTTCATGTCTATTCACAAAGGTATTGATCCAGTTAGCCAGGTATTTTATATCAGCGTTGATTCCGAAGAAAGTCTTCTTGTCTATTTCTTTATCCAGGATTCTTGAGTATCCGGTATTTACTGGATTGACAAAAACAATATCAGCTACATCAAGAACGGAATGAGGGTTGTCTTTTATGCCGTAGGGTTGAATGGGGTAGCCTTCATCATCTATTTTAAGAATCTTAGGCCCTGTATAGGCTATGTGCATCCATACCGAAGCCGAACCTGGTCCTCCATTAAATGAAATCAGCAATGGCCTGTTACTGTTGTCTTCAATATCTGTACGCTTATAATAGGTATAGAAGAGGGCCGCAATAACATTGCCGTCTTCATTCCAAACCGGCTGGGTGCCGCAAGTAGCCGTATATTCAACCGGCTTGCCTTTGATGATAGTGCTGTGCTTGGTGATAATACTGGTATCAGCAGGAAGTTTTAGTGCCTGGCTGAAGCTGTTTGAATAAATACCAAGAGTAATACAGAGTAATAAATGTTTAAGCATTGTTTATTGAGTTGTTTTCAAAATAAAATCACAGAGAGATTCCACCAGTTGTCTGTTGATAGAAAGCTCAGCCTGGTTATATGTTTCTAAATTTTCCTGGAATTCTTTAGGAGAATTCACCAGGACATGGTTCATACTGTCGATAACTACAAGTTTAGAGTTGGTCGCAGCCTTGTGCAGGGATTCTGCATCATTTGTGGTTGCCTGAACGTCATGAGTACCCACGATTATTAAAGAAGGGATATCCAGCTGGCTTATTTCATTAGCGGGATCTTCCTGAAAAACAGAAATCAGGTATTCTTGGAGATTAGGAACTATAATGGATTGAAGAAAAGGGTGAATTTCTTTGACTTTATAGCCTTGTGCGAGACTGTCAAGTAAAGGCTTGGCTCCTTTTGCGAGAAAAGGAGATCTGTCTGTCAATTGACGGTAAATCAATTTATCCATGGTATAGCCCGGTCCGGCCAGGCAAATAAGTCCATCTACATCTATAAGTTGGGCAGACTTTATTGCCTGCAGGCTACCAAGAGAATGGCCTAGCAGGAATATCTGGTTAAACCGTGTATCAGATTTGAAGTGTACTGTCCAGGCTGCCACGTCCTTAACAAAATCCATGAAGACAATTTCATCGCGATTTTTTGAAATCTCACTGCTGGCTCCCACACCTTTTTTATCGTATCTGAAACTGGCTATCCCCTGGTTGCCTAGAGCACCTGCCAGTTTTTTTAAAGAGTTATTCTTAAAAGCACCGCCACTGTTGCCATCGCGATCTGTAGGGCCAGAACCTGAAATGATAATAACCAAGGGGACTGCTTGCTTGGACTCGGGGTATACAAGACTGCCGTAGACTTTCCCTTCCGGACGTTGAATGTAGAGGCCTTCTTTTTTATGCTTTACAGCAGCATGGTTAGATTGGGCAAGCAAGCCGATACAGCTCCCGAGCAGGAGAATCCAGGGAAGAGTGATACTGAGAAAATTATTTTTCTTCATAGGCTTTGATTAGTCTGTTCAGTTCAGCCCTGTTGCCATCATATAGGTAATAGTATTTTTCTGCGAGCTTCAAGTTGGGTTGCAAGACCGTGTAGGGTGTTTCCAGCCTGATGGCGCTTTTGTTTTCTGGGTTTTTACCTCTCCATTTGTTGTCAATGAATAAATTGGGCTTCAGTTTGTTCTTGAAAAAGTCCATGGTTACTTCAGCCTGGTCAAGCAGACGTAAGAGGCATACATAAGCGATGTCGCAAACCCGGAAATAAATTGTTTTTGCGCGGCCTTGCTGATTCGGGCTGAGCTGCGGCTGATAACCAATGGAAGACCAGTCCTGGACAGGATAAAAGTTTTTATTTTCAAGTAAGGCTTTGAAGTATGGCAGCAATGTGTCATGTCTTGAACTTGCAAGGAATTTAATCCGGTTATACCAGTTCTTAAAATTTATAGCACTGATCTTCTCATCCAGATTAATATCCAGTTCTTTGCTCAATACTTCAAATACCATATCTCTGTAGACCTGTTCCCTGGACCAGGAGGCGGAATGTATTTCCAGGATAGTGGCTTTTTCAGTGACATAAAGCTGACTCTTCAGTAATGGCTCAAGGAGTTCGTTATGCCAGTAAATAGCAAAATCGTCTTCCCATCGACAATTTCTGTTCTGTATGCAAGAGCGATAGTGCTCCAGAAGCAGAGGATTGTCAAGGGTAGCTTTTTTCTTCAATACACTTAAGAGCCAGATACGTTCTCTATCGTAAGTTTTGTTGTTCCTGTTGATGATGCCAAGACATATAATCTGGTTATCTATAAGAGGAATCAGGTCTTCAAGTTGCAGAAGCAGTGCTATGAGAGAAGAATGAATGCTTTGCTCGTGTATGTCGATTATACACGTTTCAAATCTGCGGACAAGGGCATCCTTTTCTAGACTTGTATACTTTGTCCAGTATGTGCAGATAGCCTGTTCGTCGGAAAATTGTTTTTTTGTTGCACCAAAGGAATATTCTAAATCTATTTGGAGCAAAGCGCAGAATTCTTCACTTCTCACAAGGGATTCTTCGATGAGCAGGCCTGTTTCGTTACTTGGGAATTTCCAGTTGGAGCTGCTTTCTCCAGCTGCAATTGAGAATTTACCTGTAGCTTTTGCAAGATCCCTGAAGTCATGAAACCAATGCAAGAGTTTGTATTTATCGCCCTGACCGAATTTCGATTTGATAAATATCGGGTTTCCATTGGCATCACTATCAAAACCATTTATTGAATAATCAAGCTTTTTGATTTTTAGCTCTTGATCAGATTTATTGGTGATAACAAAGCTGAGCCAGTCACTCTCTGCCAGGGAGGCCTGGTCTTTGATGACTATTTCCAGCCTGATGTGATGGTTGTCAAGGTATATTATCCTTTCAGCCTTGGACCTGATGCCGGCCAGCAATAAAATCAATGGTAAGAAAAATCTCATGGATTTAAATATACGTGCTTCGAGAATTAATATCAGGCTTTGAGCCGCAAGGCATTTTGTTCTGTATGATGCTCTATAGCCAGGTCTATAAGTCTGCTGATCAAAGACGTCTGGTCCAGGCCACTTACTTCCCATAATTTGGGATACATACTGATATTGGTAAATCCCGGTATGGTGTTGATTTCATTGACAACAATTCTGCCATCCTCCTGAAGGAAAACATCCACTCTGGCCATACCGCGGCATTCGAGCACTGTAAAGCAGTCGATAGCCACTTTTTGTACATCCCTTATTTGGTTTTCATCCAGTTCGGCCGGCGTCTTCAGTATGGCTCCTTTTTCATCGAGGTATTTGTTTTCAAAAGAATAAAACTGGTCCCTCGGGATTACCTCTCCTGGAAGGGAAGCCTGTGGATTGTGATTCCCTAAAACCGCACATTCTATTTCCCGCCCTATAATCTGTTCTTCAATGATCACTTTAGGATCAAATTCAAGCGCATAGCTGAGGGCCTCATCGTAAGCTTTCTGATTTTTTACATGGGATACCCCTACGGATGAACCCAGATTGGCGGGTTTTATAAAAATTTCATTGCCGAGCTTGGCAGTGAGCTCTGAGTATTTTAGGCGCTCAGCTGACTTTCGTTGTGTCATCCACTTGGCTACCGGGATGCCGGCATCGCGCAAAATGCGTTTCATGATGTCCTTGTCCATGCCGACCGCGCTTCCCAGAACATCGCAACCTACGCAGGGTATGTTTGCCAACCTGGCCAGACCCTGAACGGAACCATCTTCACCAAAGCTTCCATGGAGAACCGGAAAGATGACATCAATCTTAGCCAAGCTCTGTCCGGTTTGACTTGAAATAAGTGTTTTTTCACCGGCATTCTGAGAGATCAGGACAGGCTGACTGGTGTTGCCCAAGGCAATAGTCTTGGCATCTGTATCATTTAAAAGCTTGAGGGAATCATCGTTAAAATACCATTTACCGGATTTATCAATGCCAATCAGCACCGCTTCATATTTTGAAGGATCCAGTGATTTGATCACGTTTTGCGCAGAAAGTAAGGAGATTTCGTGTTCTGTAGATCTTCCGCCAAACAGGATGGCGATCTTTAATTTCTTATCCAATTTTTTTTATTTCGAAAATAGAGAAAAGATGTATGATCTGAAACAGCAATTTGCAGGGTGGAAATAAAAAAGGCTCCCATGGGAGCCT
>RFSX01000112.1 GCA_009923745.1 Chitinophagia bacterium | reverse complement strand
TTGTATAAATCAAAGTAGGTGATTGATTAAAGCTCTCTTTGGTATAAATAAATTGTTCAGCATTTTTTGCTTTCATCATACTTCCAGCAGAAAAAGCCCCCATGTCGAGCTGCTGAATGGATGCATTGGCAGAAAGACTTGAGGGGACCATAAGATATTATAAAGCCGATCTTCTAGATTATGGCTCTTATGATGAAGCCATGGATGGCTGTGAGCTGGTCTTTCATACGGCATCTCCCTTTAGCTTGAATGTCAACGATCCCCAAAAAGAGCTGGTTGACCCCGCATTGAAAGGGACACAAAATGTTCTGGAGTCTGCCAACAAATGTCCATCGGTCAAGCGCATTGTTTTGACAAGCAGTGTAGCCGCTATATATGGTGATAACGCAGATCTGGAGGATATAGAGGAAGAGGCTTTTACCGAAGACCATTGGAATACAAGCAGTTCACTAAAACATCAGCCCTATGCCTATTCAAAAACACTTGCTGAGAAGGAGGCCTGGCGCTTGGCTGCCTTGCAGGATCGTTGGGATTTAGTAGTTATTAATCCATCTTTGGTTATCGGGCCTGCGGTCAATCCCTATGCGCGTTCAGAGAGTTTTAATATTGTCAGGCAAATCGGTGATGGAAATATGCGTCTAGGTGCCCCGGCATACAGTCTTGGTGTAGTGGATGTGCGTGACCTTTCTGAAGCACATTACAGGGCCGGGTTTTATCCTGAAGCAGAGGGGAGGCACATTATTTCTCACAAGACGGAGGACTTTCTCAGTCTGGCCACTTACCTCCAGGATGAATTTGGAGGCAGTCACCATTTACCAAAAAAGCATTCGCCAAAGTTTTTGGTCTGGTTATTTGGGCCACTGAAAGGTATCTCCAGAAAAATGGTCTCCCGGAATTTAGCTTATACCTGGAAAGCAGACAATACAAAAAGCAAGGAAAAATTAGATATCCATTACCGTCCGGTTAAGGAATCCATAAGTGATATGTTCAGGCAAATGGTGCAATACAAGCGGCTTTAAATCTACTTTAGTTAAGTTTAGCTTTCCATGGTATCTTTCTTAAGATCAAAACCAGATATTGGGCAATGCCCAGGAGGGAAAGACTAAAGCGATGCGTCAAATGCGTTTTGATGATGATCATATTCCTGACTTAAATTTTCTTAAATCCTATGTCGATAAAGCTGAAGAAGCCGAGGAACTTACTGATGGAAGTGAAGAAGACTGGAATGATGAATTTGATGGTTATAAAGGTATTATAGCTGTGGCTTTACATATTGAACTCAATTAATTATTTGATTCAATTTAGAAGCTTACTCTTCGCCTAATAGATTTTTTTCCAAAGCTATACGAACAAGCCCTGCTGTATTCCTGGCATTGAGTTTGGCAAGGAGGTTGGAACGATGTGATTCCACGGTTTTCAAAGAGATAAAGAGTTCGTCAGCAATTTCCTGGGTGGTATATTCTTTAATGATCAACTCCAGGACCTCCTTCTCGCGCCGGGATATTTTTGGCAGTTCCGGTTCTTTCTTTTTGGATGCCGTCCTGTGCTTCATAAGACCCTTCATGATGGTCTGGGTTACATCATCACTGAAATAGGATTTGCCACCAAGAACAGTATTGATGGCCTTCATCAGTTCATCACGGCCGGTATTCTTCAGAATATAACCCATTGCTCCATTATTGAGAATCTCTGTGACAAAGCTCTCTTCGTTAAACATGGATATGGCCAGTACTTTTGTGTCTCTAAACTTTATGCTTACCTCTTTACACACTTCGATGCCACTCATGCCGGGAAGGTTAACGTCGAGAAGAAGGATATCCACCGGATTTGATTTAAGATATTCTAAGACAGAAGGACCATCAAGGCAGCGTCCCACTACCTCCATTGAGTCTTCATTATTAAGGATGGAGGCGATACCATCGGCAAACATGGCATGGTCATCTGCTATCAATATTCTAATCATTGGACAGGCTTGGAATTATAGGTATAAAGATAGATTAACTCAAGCTATAAAAAATTGGGGGTAATCCCCTATAAAAAATTGGGTGAAACCAACGACGATTTGGCGCAGGAACTGATTGATCTTTATGAAGTGATTGATTTGATACTCACTTATGATGGAAGCATCATAAAAATTGACCAGAATAGTTTTAGTTGGTTTTCAGAATTCTAGGTTAGTTAATACGTTTGGAACCGGTCATCTCAAGCTCAGCGAATACAGACTTAGTTTTTCCCACGGCCCAGGATAACAGTGCCGGTTCCTTTTTGAATTGAATTACCCTTCGGGGTGTCAAGTATAAACTCATTGGGATTGACTATTGCAAAATTGAAGAAGAGTTCTCATAACGATGAGAGCTCTTTTTTTATGTCCCGCATAGAAGTTCGGATAATTGATTTGAAATTGATGAAGGCAAGGATTAATTTGCTGTTGATTATATGATTGTGAATTGTAGGAATATTATCGGTTTAGTGTTTATGAGTATCGCTTTGTCTTTTGTGCAACCGCATCATCTTGTGGCACAATCCCGACTTTCCTATGATGCTATTATCCAAAACCTGAATGATGCACGTGAGGCCAGTGATTTTTCGGGACTGGCAAGGTCATATTTCCATTTGGCCCTCTTTGAAGAGCGTATACGTAAAAACTCTGAACGATCGTTTGATTACTTGTCCAGGTCATTGGATTATTATAAAGTGGTGAAGGACAGTTCTGGCATTCAGAATATCCGGTATCACATTGCCAGGCAGATGATAGAAAACGCTATGTTCGAGGATGCATATGATGAACTCGTTCAGTTGGCGGGATATTATAAACGCTCTGGTGATGCCAAGAGATCCGCGGAAATTGAATTGCAGCTTTTCAAAATTGATTTCGAAAATCTTGATGTAAAAGCAGCAGTTGAGTCACTGGATAAAGCGGGGGCATATATTGATCAAATCGATAACCCGGAACTGGAAATTAATTACCTGATAGAAAAGATCAGGTATTTTGATCTTGTCCAGGACCTGGATACAGCTATGGTTCTGGCCAATATCTGTATTGAGAAGAGCCATCACTTAAACTCAGCTATTAACAAGGCATTATGCCTGGCTGCCCGGGGGAATATAAATTTTCAGAATTCTGAATTTTTAAAGGCCATATTGGATTTTGAAGAAAGCCTGTCATTACTCTACAGTATTCCTTACAATAAGGATCGCCTGGGGGTGTACAATAAATTGGCAGCTGCTTATGACAGTTTATCTGATTTTGGGAACGCCTATCGCTATGTCAAGCTTTACTCCAGCTTGCAAGACAGCATTTTGAATGAAAACAGGATTATTGCCGTCAGCACCATTACAAACAAGTTTGAAACCCGGCAAAAGAGTACTGAGATCAAACTCAAGGAACTGGAAATTGAATTTGCCCACGAATCAAATCAGCAGCAGAAAAGAGCTCTTATAGTTCTTGTCATCGCTTTGGGCGGACTGCTACTTGGCATATACTACATAGTCCGCTTTTATAAAGAAAAGATAGAGACTGCACGCATTATTGAAAAGCAAAACGATGAAATCAACAGGCAGAAAATTAACGAGTTGCAGGATAAAATCCAGATTAACTCCATGCAGTCGATGATCAATGGACAGGAAATTGAGCGGGAACGTATAGCCAAGGACTTACACGACAGCCTGGGCGGACTCTTGTCCACAATTAAATTGAAAGTCGATAATCTTGACTTGGACTCGACTGGTAAGATGGATGATGAACGCAAGAGCACAACCGACCTGATTGATGTAGCTGTTTCAGAAGTAAGAAGCATTTCTCAAAACCTTCAACCGGGGGCCCTGAGCAGGCTGGGTTTGATTCCAGCCATAAATGACCTGGTCAACCGCTATGAAATAGAAGGAGGACCGGAAATTACTTTTCAGCATTTTGATATTCCTACAAAAATGGATCAGCAGGTAGCACTTGGTATCTATCGCATTGTACAGGAAATATTGAATAATGCTATCAAGCATGCCAGGGCATCCGAAATCCTAGTCCAGCTTAATATGGAACACGATAATATTGTGATACACGTGGAGGATGATGGTGTTGGCTTCGATACGAGTGAAAGTTATGCGGGTATGGGCATGGGAAACATCAAGTCACGTGTAAACTATTTAAAGGGGAGTATGGAAATTGACTCTCGAAAAGATCAGGGCACATCATACCTGATCCACGTAAAATCTTTTATTCGACAATCCATATGAGGCCTCAAGTTCCCAGTCCGATACAGTTCCTTGACCAATTTGAAGATGGTATAAAGGTCTTTGTTAAGCGTGAAGATATGATCCATCCCGGCTACGGTGGCAATAAATGGCGTAAGCTGAAATACAATGCCGCACATTTTTTGAATGGTTCCTATTCTCAACTTGTCAGCTATGGCGGTGCCTTCTCCAATCATATCCATGCCTTGGCCTTATTATGCAAAGACTATAATATTCCCGTTACGGCTATAGTCAGGGGAGAGGTTGATGATCCCGACAACCCTACACTAAATGATGCACGTGAGGCAGGTATGCGATTGATTCCTGTTTCCAGATCTGCCTATCGATTGAAGGAAAAGAGTGAAGAGATTCAAAAGATTCTGGATTCATTTGAAAAGCCTTTTATCGTGCCGGAAGGAGGTTCCAATACGATGGCCAAACAAGGCGTTATGGAAATAGTAGCAGAGCTGGAAGACCATTATGATTATATTTTTTTATCCGCTGGTACCGGCATGACAGCGAGCGGTATAATTGAAGTGTCCTCTCCTGAAACCAAGGTTTGTGTGGTGAATGCACTAAGGAATACAGAACTTGAAATTACCATAAGGTACAGCCTGGATATTGAAAAACCAAATTGGTCTGTATTGAACAACTATCATTTTGGTGGCTTTGCAAAAGTTCCTGAAGCTCTAGTTGAATGGTATAAGGTTTTTTTTGATAAGTATGCAGTACCTTTAGATCCGGTATATAACCTAAAGACTATGTATGCTCTTTTGGATTGTATAAAGTCAGGAACACTGAAATCCAATTCTCG
>RFSX01000111.1 GCA_009923745.1 Chitinophagia bacterium | reverse complement strand
AAACACTTTTGAAAAAATAAAAACCCTTGGAGCCCTAAAAAATACCGGATACAAGGCGCGATCCGTAAAAGATGAAATTCGGGAAAACCTGATCAAGAAACTGGGAACCGCCAAAAACAGCTATAGGGGAATAATTGGATATGAACATACCGTTATGCCTGATATAGAAAGAGCTCTGTTGTCTCAGCACAACATTCTGCTTCTTGGATTGCGGGGCCAGGCAAAGACGAGAATCGCCAGACTTACAACAGAACTACTGGATGAATACATTCCGGTTATTGAAGGATCTGAACTCAACGACGACCCCTTGAATCCCATATCATCAGCTTCTCTTGATTTGATTGAAAAAATGGGTAATGACACGCCTATAGCATGGGTTCATAAAAGCGATCGCTATGTAGAAAAACTGGCTACACCCGATGTGAGTATAGCAGACCTGATCGGAGATGTTGACCCCATCAAGGCAGCAAGCCTTAAACTGCCCTACTCGGATCCAAGAGTTATACACTATGGCTTAATACCCCGTTCACACAGAAGCATATTTGTACTTAACGAGTTGCCCGACCTGCAGGCTCGAATCCAGGTTTCGTTGTTTAATATTTTACAGGAAGGAGATATACAGATTCGTGGATTCAAACTCAGGCTACCGCTTGATATTCTTTTTATTTTCACCGCCAACCCTGAGGATTATACGAACAGGGGAAGCATAATCACGCCACTAAAAGACAGGATTGAAAGCCAGATACTGACGCACTATCCAGAAACCATTCCTGTAGCAAGGGAAATCACAGAACAGGAAGTCCGCATCACTGATGAGAGAAAATCAACTATTGAAATTGCCGAGCTGCTCAGAGATCTGCTTGAGATGATTGTATTCGAAGCCCGTGAATCAGAGCTTGTAGATGAAAAAAGCGGCGTGAGCGCCCGTATGAGCATTACAGCTCTTGAAAACCTATATTCCACAGCAGAAAGAAGAATGCTGGTCAATGGTGAGAAAAAAGCTATGGCCAGGGTTTCTGACTTCTGGGGAATCATACCATCCATAACAGGCAAGGTTGAACTCGTATATGAAGGAGAACAGGAAGGCCCGCACAATGTAGCCCTACACCTTATGAGTGGTGCTCTAACAAAACTCTTCCTGGAGTATTTCCCACACCCGGAATCCAGCATCGATGAGAATGAAAAAGATGTATATGGCACGTTGAGAGCATGGTTCGGTGCCGGTAACGCCATTGAAATCACAAACGATTGTTCAGAAAAAGAGTATGTCGCACAACTGGATAGCGTTCCGGGATTACGCAAAATTGTAGAAAGTAGAAACATCGATAAAAAATATCAGCCCCTATTCATGGAATTCCTGTTGCACGGTTTGACAGAATTTGAAGTTATCAGCAAAGAATACATGGACAATTACTTGTCGTTCAGAGACCCCTTGGCTGATATGTTTAATGATCTTTCCTAATTTTACAAAAACTGATTCTCATGAGACTTGGGCATTCGATAACTCGTTTCATCTTTCTGATAGCTTTTACAGTACCTTTCACGATGTCTTGGGCTCAAAAGACTGATGATTATAGTGCAGTAAAAGCTGAAAAAGTCTTCAATATGGACTTTGAAAGAAGATACCACGATTTTGGCAAGGTGAAACGGGGAGATAAAGTAACTACGCAATTCAGCTTCACAAACAAAGGCACTGAAGACATTGAGATAGAACTTGTATCCGCCTGTGAATGCACGACGCTTGACTGGCCCAGGAAAGCGGTCAAGCCTGGTGAAAAAGCTGTAATTGATGTCGTTTTTGACAGTACAGAAAAGGAAGAGTCAGAGACCATTGAAATAGATATCAACCTTAAAAACAGGGATCCAAAAACAGGCTATCCAAGACTAGAAATACTGAGTTACAGCTACGAGCTTGTTCTATAGGAAAGAAGCGGGAGCGGCTCTCGCTAATCATTGATTTTAAGCACTTCAAGGAAGGCTTTTTGAGGAACCTGCACAGAACCAATCTGACGCATTTTCTTCTTTCCTTTTTTCTGTTTTTCAAGCAACTTCCTTTTTCGCGTAATATCGCCACCATAGCACTTTGCAGTAACATCTTTACGCATGGCACTAATGGTTTCCCTGGCTACAATCTTCTGCCCGATAGCCGCCTGGATAGCGATAACAAATTGTTGCCGTGGCAAAAGCTCCTTCAACTTTTTACAAATCCTTCTACCAAATGGATCTGCCTTGGTCCTGTGCACAAGAGAAGACATAGCATCGACATTATCTCCATTCAGTTTGATGTCAAGTTTAACAAGATCAGATGCCCTGTAGTCGAGTGGTGCATAGTCAAAAGAAGCATAACCCCTTGACAGGGATTTTAGCTTGTCATAGAAGTCGAAAACGATTTCAGCCAGTGGTAATTCAAAGGTCAATTCAACACGGTCCTGGGTCAGGTAATGTTGCTTGGTCATAACACCCCGCTTTTCCATACAGAGGCTCATAATACTTCCAATAAACTCTGGCTTGGAAATGATCTGGGCCCTTATGTAGGGCTCTTCCACCCTGTCGATTACCGTAGGGTCCGGTAAGTCATTGGGTGTATTTATTGTAAGCTTTTCGCCCTTCTTGGTGTATGCAAAATAGGATACGTTGGGGACCGTCGTGATGACTTCCTGATCAAATTCCCTACTAAGCCTTTCCTGTACGATTTCAAGGTGCAACATTCCGAGGAATCCTACCCTGAACCCAAAACCTAGGGCGACAGAAGATTCCGGTTCAAAGGTCAGTGAAGCATCATTGAGTTGCAGCTTTTCAAGACTGTCTCTTAAATCTTCAAAATCGTCATTATCGATAGGATATATACCCGCAAATACCATGGGTTTAACCTCTTCAAAGCCTTTAATACCCTCATTGCAAGGATTGCTTATCGTTGTGATGGTATCGCCTACTTTTATCTCCTTACTCTCTTTGATTCCAGTAATGATATAACCTACATTTCCGGCACGCATCTCTTTACGCTCCTCCATCGTGTATTTAAGAATACCGATCTCGTCTGCGTGGTACTCCTTACCTGTATTGAAAAAACGAACCTTTTCTCCTTTCTTCAGAGTCCCGTTCACTATCTTAAAATAGGCTATGACGCCCCTGAAAGAGTTAAAAAGAGAATCAAAAATCAAGGCCTGCAAAGCTTTGGAAGGATCCCCTTTTGGAGCAGGTATCCGCTCTACAATAGCGGACAATACATCCCTAATTCCGATACCAGTCTTTCCGCTGGCATGTATAATATCATCTTTTTCAACACCCAATAGGTCAATGATCTGGTCGGAGACTTCTTCAACCATCGCACTTTCCATGTCCACCTTGTTCAAAACAGGAATTATTTCAAGGTCGTGCTCAAGTGCAAGGTAAAGATTGGAAATGGTTTGTGCCTGTATCCCCTGGGAAGCATCTACCAACAATAATGCACCTTCACAGGCAGCGATTGACCGCGATACTTCGTATGAAAAGTCGACATGACCTGGTGTATCGATAAGATTAAGTGTGTAATTAATGCCGTCTGTATGAAGATAGTTGAGCTGTATCGCATGGCTTTTGATGGTTATACCTCTTTCCCTCTCAAGATCCATATCATCAAGTGCCTGATCCTGCATATCTCTTTCAGAAATTGTTTGGGTATGTTCCAAAAGCCTGTCCGACAAGGTGCTTTTACCATGATCGATATGAGCGATGACACAAAAGTTCCTGATATTCTCCATAGGCGACAAAGATATGTTATTCACCGGTTCTAAATAGATTATTTATTAATTATGAACATGAAAATTATCCTCTTGTTTGGGATTCTTATAATTTTGTGACTTATGGAAAATACTACGATTTTGAAACTCTTATTTATTTCGCTTTTGGCATTCTGCTCCTGCGAATCCACAGATCCAGATCCTATAGAAGTTATATCAGTCGATCAGGAATTTGAGGTTTTTCCTATACAAAAATTATCTATTGAAGGCTCTCAGGTTTTCCTGAACGTAAGATCCATCGAGCCTGACTCCTGTATAAATGCGGTTCTTGATGCAAATTATCAAGAAGTGGATAATTCAATAACCCTGGAATTAAACGGCATCATGTATCCTGAAATGTGCATTGAAGGCTACGAATACATTCAAAAAGAGTTTGTTCTGCCTCCCAAGGAAGGTGTCTATTCCATAGATTTCGTAAAAAATGGCTTTAACAATACCTCTGGTTACATTGAGATCTCGGATGAGAAAGTCGAGCTAGATATTGAAAATCTAGGTGGCGTTTTCGTTCTGGCATCCAGCCTTTCATTAATTCAGGAAAATTACGCCTGGGGCTTTCTTGCTTTGAGAAACGGCGTCGGGCCCAATTCAAATTTCAATCTCGAAGAAGTTGTTTCGGAATTACAGTCTATACTAAGGGGTTTTGAAAATGTTCCCGAAGGAACATACAGTTATTTTTCTGTCGATGAAGATGGTAGTGTCATTCTTCCAGACCAGAAAGAAGGAGCCATTCCACTGGCTTTTGATATGCCTAACCCAGATTCCTGGGAAGATTTAAAAAGGGCCCTTGAATTTGTAACGGAAAGCAGAAATGAAGTGTTCTTTGCTTTTACCAATGGCCAAGGCGAAAACCATCATAATTAGAATAATCCTAAAGTTCGAATACAAAGCCGCTTTCTTTCGCCGCTTCATATTTATAGGCATCAAAAGAATATAGCTTGGCAGGACGATGCGCCACGCCTTTCTGCAATTCATTATGGGTTTTAAGTACATTCATACTCAAAATTTTCTTCCTGAAATTTCGTTTGTCCAATTCTTTTTCCAGGATGCTTTCATATAGGTTTTGCAATTCCGTGAGCGTAAATTTTTTGGGCAACAGTTCAAAGCCTATGGGCCTGTATTTTACATTACGCCGAAGCCTGCTAAGGCAGGTATTTACAATATCAAGGTGATCAAAAGCCAGTGATTCTATGGCTCTTATTTCTTTCCATTCAACCTTATCAGCAAAGGATGAAGGCCTGATATCTTCCTCGCCAATTTTAATCAATGAGTAGTAAGCAATTGTTATCACACGACCCCTGGGGTGCCTGTTGACCTTACCAAATGTGTGTACCTGCTCAAGGTATACATCCTTGATACCTGTCAGTTTTTCAAGAACCTGGAGCGCCCCTTCGTCAAGATCCTGGTCCGGCTGAACAATATCACCTGGTAAGGCCCAATATCCTGCA
>RFSX01000012.1 GCA_009923745.1 Chitinophagia bacterium | reverse complement strand
TTATAAAAATATAAACATTGATTTTACATCAACAGAATTAACAAATTCAAAATAAAATTAAATGAAATATAATTCTGCCAATAGAAGGATTGAACGATCTAAATTTTGTAACGAAAAATATATGTTGAAAACATAGGATATGACTCAAAAAAGCTCGGCAATCATACACCGCACTGAACCACCGCCATATTTCTCTATTGTAGGGATTGACAAGCTGACAACAGGACCTGAATTCCTTATGATATCCATCTGATCAGGCTTAAATGATGCCATAGCTGTATCAGACATCAGTGTTACAGCCTCAGCTCTTTTATTTTCGAGCTGTATCACATTACCAGCAAAGCTTTGCATCTGCGACGGTTCTATTTCAATAATTGACCGACCAGAACGCTTTAAAGTATCCAATAGCATCTTTTGCTCATTCTCCTCCCGTATGATTTGAGGACAGACTACCGCATAATCTGAAGCAATACTCAACATAACATTGGTGTGGTAAACCGGCTTATTATCAAGGGAAGTATGAAAATGAATGGCTCTATATCCCATCAGCACAGCAAACTTATCCAGGGCTTTAATGCTTGTGCGATTACTTAAGCCAGCATAGATAAGTTTATTGGGGCGGTCAAGCACCATGCTTCCAGTTCCTTCAAGAAAAAAATTTTCATCTTCCAGGTATTCAAAAGAATACCTGCGTGTATAAGACAATTCAGATTCCAGGAAATCGAGAATGATTTCGCTCCTCTCCTTTCTTCGAATTTCAGACCACATCGGATACGTGACAATAATCCCACCATCATGCGTGCTTATCCAATTATTGGGAAATATGGCATCAGGGGTAAAAGGATCTTGAGCATCTTCAAATACAATTGGATCCAGTTCGTAGCTATTTAATTTCTCCAACATAACATTAAATTCAGCTAGGGCAGCCGAATGAATTTTAGTGTAGGATGTATTTGATGGCCGTGTTTGAAATGAATTATCATCAGCCGTCTGATGATTATATCCAAAAGCAGAAGGACGAATCAAGAAAAATGATCGTGCCAGTTGTCTTTCCATAATCAACGTATCTGAGGAAGGGCTGCCTGCTCTTTCAATGTGTTTGCTAATTCTTTGCCCAAAAATTTATCTATGGCGAAATGGACAATATAAAGCGCCGGTGTCAGTACAATAGCCATACCGAACTTGTATATGTAATTTACCGTGCCTATAGCCAGAACGCGTACCAATTCCCAATCGTTTCCGATATAGAAAGCTATCAATAATACAATATAGGAATCAATAAACTGAGAAACCAGCGTACTGCCTGTAGCTCTTGCCCAAAGGTGTTTCTCTCCCGTCCACTTACGTATATGGTGAAAAACAAGAACATCCAGTAATTGTGAAACAAGGAATGCTACAAGGGAGCCGACGATAATCCAGAGGCCCTGGCCAAAGATTTTTTTGAATGCCAGGTTCATATCCCGTATGCCTAATTCCGGGTTTTCTGTATTGGCATTACTTTCATAGGCCCACCACTCGTTAGGTGTCAAATTGATCGAGAGGAATATCATAACCATGGCATATGAAATGAGCCCTGCGGCTAGAAAGCTTAAATAGCGTACACCTTTTTGACCGTAATACTCATTTACAATGTCTGTCATTACAAAAACGACGGGCCATAATAAAACACCTGCGGTCAGATTAAATCCAAGTCCTGAAACTCCCAGTATTTCCCAATCAAAAGGATCAAAGCCAAGGCTGGCTTCCAGAGAGAATATTTTAACACCAATCATTTGAGCTACAAGAGCATTGGTAATAAAAAATGCACCCAATACCAGGAATAATATAACTGCTTTATCTTTGAACATTTCTTAGCGTATCCATGTAATATGGAGGAATATTTACAGATAATATATTATGGCGAAGATACCAATAAACATGAAGTCGGGTGAAATCGAGGAGTCTGAATTGATCATTGGCATCGATTTGGGTACTACCAACAGCCTTGTAGCCTATCTCAAGGATGGTAAAACTACGATAGTCAAAGATGTAGCTGGTCGCACGAGCCTGGTACCCTCCATAGTATATTTTGATTCTGAGGAAAATATAATAGTCGGCGAGGTAGCCAAGATGCACCTCGTCTCAGATCCTGAACGCACGATTTATAGTGTAAAAAGGCTTTTGGGTAAATCCTATAATGACCTTGAGAATTATTCGTCTAAGCTCTCGTATGAAATCATTGACGAAGAAGACCAATTGGTCAAAGTCAAAATAGGTAAGCGATTTCACTCACCAGTCAAGCTTTCTGCAGAAATTCTGAAATATCTCAAATCCCGTGTGGAAAATCATTTGGGCCGAGAAGTCAGCAAAGCCGTAATAACTGTACCAGCCTATTTTAATGATTCTCAAAGGCAAGCTACGCGCGATGCTGGCAAACTGGCAGGACTTGAAGTATTGCGTATTGTAAACGAACCTACTGCAGCTTCACTGGCTTATGGTTATGGCAAAAAAGCTGAAGAATCAGAAGTTGTAGCGGTCTATGATTTAGGCGGAGGGACCTTTGATGTTTCCATCTTACGCATTGATAATGGTGTTTTTGATGTAATGGCAACCAATGGAGATACTTTCCTGGGTGGTGATGACTTTGACAGGGCTATCATTGATTACTGGATTCAAACAAATGGCATCAATGAAGAAGAAATCAGCAATCAGCAAAAGCAGATACTCAGGATAAGAGCCGAAGAGGCTAAAAAGCAATTGAGCGTATCTGACCAATACCTATCTGAGGATGGCGAATTTAAAATATCCAAAGATCAATTCGAAAGACTTATACAGAAATTAATTGATAAGACGATTGTACACATTGAACATGCTATAAAGAACGCTGGCATCAGTAAATCAGAAATAAATAAATTCATACTCGTTGGCGGATCAACACGGGTCCCCTTAGTTAAACAGACACTTGAGTCACGATATGAGATCGAGGTCATGGATGATATTGACCCCGATGAGGTTGTTGCACTTGGAGCAGCCGTCCAGGCTGATATTCTTGCTGGTAATACTCAGAATTATCTTCTGATTGATGTTACTCCCCTGTCTCTTGGTATTGAAACCGTAGGCGGTTTGATGGATGTAATTATATCACGTAATTCTAAAGTGCCTGTTGCTGCAGGTCGACAATACACTAGCTCGGTGGATGGGCAAAAAAACCTGAGAATAAGTGTCTACCAAGGCGAACGTGAACTTGTAGAGTATAACCGAAAACTGGGTGAATTCATTCTCACTGATATTCCGCCGATGGCTGCTGGCATGCCAAAAATTGAAGTACACTTTATCATTGATGCAGATGGTATATTAAAGGTACGTGCTAAAGAACTGAGGTCTGGTAAATTCGAAGAGCTTAAAATTCAGTCACAATACGGCATTTCAGAAGAAGAAATGGCCAAGATGTTAATAGACTCGATCAAAAATGCCGAACAAGACATGGCCGCCAAGGCATTACTAGAGGCACGAAACGAAGCCAGAAGCATCGTCATATCCACTGAGAAG
Organism: Chitinophagia bacterium; assembly: GCA_009923745.1. Taxonomy (GTDB): domain Bacteria; phylum Bacteroidota; class Bacteroidia; order Chitinophagales; family Saprospiraceae; genus RFSX01. The sequence continues at coordinate 17,033 of RFSX01000012.1, read as the reverse complement.
TTCATTGAACAGAATAAAGACATTTTAACTGAAGACGAAAAATCTGTTCTGAAAAATAAAATGGCTCTGATACAAAAAAAGATGGCCCTTGAAGACAAGGATGAACTCAATGAAGCGATTCATGAGATGAATGCATTCTCGCGCCCATTGGCAGAAAGGGCAATGAACCATAATATTCGCAAAGCACTTTCTGGCAAGAAAATTTAGATCTTGGCTCTTTAATTATTCAAAGATGAGAAAACCATTCTCAATAGGAAGGTCTCGATTAATAATTTTCATAACCAAAGAGAAGGTATCCACATCGGATACTGATGCCATAGCCATTTCAATAGCATCAAACACGTCTTTTCTTTGTCCCTTTACAAATGTGCTTACACTGTGAGTCACCACGTCTACTGACGGGTACGATCTTAAGCTTTCAATAAAAGTAAATATGTATTCTTCGTAATTGTTCTTAAGAGGATACAGACTTAATTCAGCGGTAATTTTCACCTAGTTCTTGTATTCAGTTCTAAATACTTTATCCCATATTACAGAACTCACCCCGAATCCGTTATCAGGATCCTGGAAATGGTGCCTCATATGGTGTTGTTTCAATGCAGTAAACCAGGATGCCTTTATAAAATGTGCGTGATGTGTTGCGTAGTGCAGCATATCGTAACAGAGATAACCGAAGATAAATCCCGCGAACAATGGTGCATGATACTGTCCGGCAATAAAATAGAACAATAAATAAAAGCCTGTAGATAAAGGTATACTCATGACGGGAGGCATTACAAGTCTGAGTGAATCATTGGGATAAGCATGATGTACGCCATGCATCATGAAATGCAAATGCTTACCAGGTTTGCTTTTGGGCTCATAATGAAAAATAAAGCGATGAAACAGATATTCAACCACGGTCCAGATCCCCAATCCACCCAAGAATAAAAAAACTGTGTTCCCAATCGAGAAAGCAAATTCGGAAATAGAAACATGTATGAAATAGGCTATCACAGGAACAAATATCAACAAAGGCACAAACCAGTATACCCGGGAAAACATATCCAGCAGGCTCGATTTAAACAAAGGAACCGACTCATCTTTTGTAGATATAATTTCGTGATCTTCCGGCATTATAATATTCATCGAATATTTTTTTCGCAAATTTATAAATATTTGATCTCAGAATCGAGCCATTTCTATAACAGAAACTGAAAACCGAAACTATAAATCGTTTTATTTGTGACTAAAGAAGCTGCTAAACTTGCTATTACTGGAGGTATTGGGGCCGGCAAAAGCTTTGTCTCCTCGCTTTTTGAGACATTAGGCATCCCGGTATACAATGCGGACACAGAGGCGAAGCGTCTTATGAACAGCGACAGAAACTTAAAGGCTGCCATCAAACAACTCCTTGGCAATGAAGCCTATCACAAAAATGGCCGACTGAACAGAAAATACCTTGCCTCAAGGGTGTTCGAAAACAGTAATATTTTAACAGCGCTTAACAGAATAGTGCATCCAGCTGTCCGGCAAGATTTTGATTCCTGGTCACAAAATCAAAAGGCAGAATATGTATTGGAAGAATCAGCAATTGTTTTTGAAGCCGACTTGGCAAAGTACTTTAAAGCCATTATACTTGTTGTAGCAGATCGGGACACACGAATAGAACGTATTATTGACCGTGATGCGACCAGTAAAGAAGCTGTTATAAGCCGAATGAACAATCAGTGGCCTGATGATAGAAAGATTCCGCTTGCTGACTATATTATAAATAATGATGGGGCAGAAAGCCTGGTCAAACAAGTACATTCAATCCACAGGTCGATTCTTGAAAATCTTAATCAGGAAAAATGAATCCAGCCATAAACACAATGAAGAGTTCTGAAGAACTCATGAAACTAGAAGATAACTATGGAGCGCACAACTATCACCCCCTACCTGTTGTGCTGGAACGTGGTAAAGGCGTATACGTATGGGATGTTGAAGGAAAAAAATATTATGACTTTCTAAGCGCATATTCTGCGGTTAATCAGGGACATTGTCATCCTCATATAATAAAAGCCTTAAAAAGGCAGGCTGAAGAGTTGACCTTAACTTCCAGGGCATTTTATAATGCCAAGTTGGGACCTTATGAAAAATTCATTGCCGAATATTTCCATTATGATAAAGTATTACCTGTGAACACGGGTGTTGAAGCTGTCGAAACAGCGCTGAAGCTTTGTCGAAAATGGGCTTATAAGAAAAAGGCTGTCGAAAGATACAAAGCAAAGATTGTATTTGCCTCGGGTAATTTCCATGGAAGAACCTTGGCTGTTATATCTGCTTCGCTAGACCCGGACAGTACCCAGGGCTTTGGTCCCTACATGCCGGGGATTGAGGTGATTCCCTACAATGACCTGGAAGCCCTTGAAATGGCTTTAAAGGATGAAAATGCTGCTGGATTCATTGTAGAGCCTATCCAGGGAGAGGCAGGCGTAGTCGTCCCTGACGACAACTACTTGAAATCAGCAAAAGAGCTCTGTAAGAAATACAATTGCTTGTTTATTGCTGATGAAGTGCAAACAGGTATAGCCAGAACGGGTAGTCTGCTAGCCACTTGTGGTGATTGCGATTGCGGTTCTCGATGCGAAAACAAACATGAAGTCAAGGCAGATATTCTCATTCTGGGCAAAGCCCTTTCGGGAGGTGTCTTTCCTGTATCGGCTGTACTTGCTGATGATGAGATCATGCTATGCATTCAACCCGGCGAGCATGGAAGCACTTTCGGAGGAAACCCCCTTGCCTGCGCTGTAGCGACAGCGGCACTTGAAGTCGTTGAGAGAGAAAGACTTTCTGAAAAGGCCAGGAAACTGGGTAATCTATTCAGGGAACGCATGCAGCAACTGGTTGACAAATCCGATTTGGTGAACCTGGTAAGAGGAAAAGGCCTGCTCAATGCGATTGTTATAAATGATTCGGAAGACTCAAAAACAGCATGGAACATCTGCCTTGCATTACGAGATAATGGCTTGCTTGCCAAGCCAACGCATGGCAATATTATTCGTTTTGCGCCGCCTTTGGTTATGACGGAGGATCAGCTGATGGATTGCTGTGATATTATCGAAAAAACAATTCTGGTATTCAGCAAGTAGCGTTTGTCGATTACCGGTAAAATAATAGTCTCATCGGTCTGACTCATATGTAAAATTTATTTAATATAATTGCGTTATAATTAACTGGCTTAATTAGCCATTTTTCAATGACTTACGCATTATTAAATTTGTTTATGAGTCGCAAAATATACCTTTTCATTTCATGGATCATATTTTCATTAGCACCGCATCTTGACGGTCAGGAGAGTATTTCCTTATTGAAAAATGATTATTACATGCCTTCTTCAGCCGAATATGCGGCTAAAAGCCTATATGGAATTGCTCTCGGAGAATTGGAGAAAGCAGAATTCAATGATGCTGTTTTTACATCTCAAGCAAGGGTTTCATATAGTCTTGATGAAAGTAGATCCATTGATTTACTCCTAGAGAGCATAAGCCGTTCGAATGACTATACCGGAGATTCGAAAATCTTCTATCTCATTGCTGAAAAATATTTCGAAAGGAAAGATTACAAGTCAGCACGGACTTACTATCTAAAAGCCGATTACAGAAAATTGGAATCAGAGCCAAGCTATAGATTAAAATTCAAGCTGGCCTACACCTACCTGCTCGAGAAAAGATTTGGCGAAGCCATCACCCATTTTAATACTGTATCAAATTCTTCCAGTAGCTTTCAATACAAAGCAAAATATTATGAAGGCGTATGTGCTTTTTATCTTGGAGAAAGGGACAGGGCCATTAATCTTTTTACTGAAATAGAAAGTCGCTCCGAATTCAAAAGGCTTGTCCCATTTTATCTGGCCCAGATTTATTTTAAAAATGAAGAATACGACAAGGCCATCAAATATGCTAAAACCAAAAACAATAGCAGGGACAGCAATGCTTACTTGCTGGATCGCATAATGGGTCTCTCCTACCTCGCCCAGGAAGATTACGGAAATGCCCGTACGTATCTAGAAAGCTATGAACAAGTAGCAAAAAATCTCAGTGAGAATGATGCATTCCAGCTGGGCGTTATCAATTACAGATTGGGAGATTTCCAAAAGGCTGAACCCTACTTTCTTGAGCTATCTTACCAGGAGAGTCCTATTGGACAGATGAGTAATTTTCTCCTTGCATCAAGCTATATAGAAAACGCAAAGAAAAAAGACGCCCAATCTGCATTTAAGCAGGCATCCAAGCTCCAGTATTTTCCTGATATAAAAGAGGAGTCAGAGTTCATGTATTATAAGATTAGTGCTGATCTTGGTGATGAACGTATTGCAATTGGAGGACTTTCCGGAATAAACACTGATAGTCCTTATTATTCTGAGTCACAGAATCTTCTTTCGTCAATATTCTTTAATTCGCAGGATACGGAAGCGGCTCTTTCTGCACTCGAAGCCATTCCGCGTGAATCAACAGAACTAAAGAACACCTACCAGGAACTACTCTATCGTTCAGGCATGCAATTTATGGCACAGAACGATCATGAAAGTGCTATTGCGCAATTCAAAAAAGCTGAAGAAGTAGAGTCGAATTTAATAGATACTGCCGAATTGAGATACAGACTCGGTCATGCATATTCACTTGCCAATAACTATAGCGAAAGTATAAGCTACCTGCAGAGCTACCTCGCATCAGATCATTCTGAGCACATCTTTGAATCGTATTATCTGATGGCTTATATCGAGATATTTCTTGAAGATTATGATATGGCCATCCAAGATCTCGAAGAGGCCGTTAACAACTTTGATCCGGAATCTGATAATAAATCCTTGATTGATGATGCGATTGTACGTCTAGCTGATCTCGAGCTTGTCAAAAACAATTATACCGCTGCGCTGGAATACTATGAGTTAGCCATCCAGAGTAATGCGGAAGATTCTGACTACATATTATACCAGAAATCGATGATCTATGGTGTCAATAACCAGATTATCGAAAAACTCACCAGCCTCGAAAAACTATTGAAATCGTATCCTGAATCGAATTACCGTGATGATGCCCTTTTCCAATTGGGAGAGACGCTCGTCCAACTGGAAAAAAACAACCAGGCCTACCAGGTCTATAACACCATCATAATCGAATATGGAGACCGCTCAGAATACACTCCCACTTCATACATGAGGCAAGGATTGATCAGCTATAACCAGGGCGACCTTTATGCCGCTTTGGATGCCTATAAGCAAGGCATTGAAAAGAGTAAAGATAAAAATGAGAGGCGGAGAGCCATCCTGGCCGTAGAGGATATTTACCTGTATGATCTAAATGATCCAGACGCCTATTTTAAATATTCTGAAACACTTACCGGTGTTGAAATATCTGATATTTCGAGAGACTCAATCGTATTTGGAGTAGCCCTCGATATTTATAAAGACGGGAAATATGAAAAAGCTATTGAACAGCTGAACAAATACCTTGACCAAAGGCCCATTGGCTTCTATAAGCAGGATGCTGAATATTACTTGGCTGAATCATACCTGGTATTAAAGGACTATGATAAAGCTTTGGCTAACTACCTGAATGTAATCGAATCAGACAATCCACAATTTGTTTCTGAAGCTTTGGAAAAAGCAGCTGTGATCGCTCACAACTACAAAAAAAATTGCCTCTTGAGTTTGAGCTTACATGAAAGCATTATCAGCAGAATGGAACAAAGACCTGAGTTGAAATATCTGGAACCAGCTTTATATTGTGCCAAGGAACTTGAAACGGACAGTTCGATTCTCAAATATGGAGAGCTGATAAGCAGTCACATTGGAGCATCAGATGAACTGAAAGCCTCGGCGCACTTTTACATGGCCAATTCATTGTACAAGCTTAACAAGCCGGATGAAGCAACAATGAACTATAAACTTGTCACAGAACTGACAGACAACAGTCAGGCTGCTGAATCGCATTATCAGATTGCCAAGATCCTGTACCAAAATAATGATTTTGAGGGCTCCGAATCAAGGGCATTCATTACCGCTGAAAAGTCTGCTAAATTTCCGTATTGGGTTGCCAAAAGCATTCTTCTTCTGGCTGATATTTATGTTCACAAAAAGGATTACCTCAATGCTACAGCAGCCTATGAGTCTGTACTTGAAAATTTTTCTGACAACACCGCTCTGAGTGAGGAAGCTGACAAGAAATTAAAAGCTCTGCAAAAACAGATCGAAAAAGAAAGTCGAATAATTGAATCTGATACGAGTTCATTTATGATAAGTGATACAATTCAAAACAAGTAAAGTGATGAAGACTATAAATATATATGTATACATATGCGCTCTGTGCGTGATATCTCAAAGTGCCGTTGCTCAAGACACTACAGCCATAGCGACAGAAAAGGTGGAAGTCATTAAGAATTATGAAGCCATCATAAAGCAAGCGCAAAGAAAAAAGATAAATACAGAAGTTCCAGTTATAGAGAATAGAGTAATCGATTTCAACTATGCACTTAATTCTGAAGCCCGACTTGATTTTGATAGGCCTGATGAAATTATCAGACCTGTCAGCTATGACCCGATACAAAAAACCGAGGATATAAAAGACGGCAACGTTTATGCTTCATATGGCAATTACAATAGTTTGGGCCTCGGAGCCGCCTATCATTATTACATCGAAGATTGGCTGGATCTTGGCATAAAAGCAGACCATTTTTCGGCCAAGGATAATTCCCTGCCTCACCAAAAATACAATACAACTAAAGCCCAGTTCTATGGGTCTTATTACCTAAGTCAACAGACTAAGGCTGGTGCAGAATTCAGGTTTAATAGTTCCGATCACTTTTCACCGATCACCACTACTTCAGATAGCCTTGGCGCTACCGCCCAAGCTTTCAGGTCCTTTGGAGGAGCCTTGAACCTCAGCAGCAATGTTTTTGAATCTGCGGGGCTGTCCTTAAGGACTCGTTTGGATTTTGACAGATTAGAACAGACAGTCGATACCGTAGACGAGAGTCTCTTCAAAGGTGAAATCAATGTGCTTAAAAGAATAAACAGGGACATAGCCCTTGAAATACCTGCCGAGTACAGACATTACTCTTTAAATGTCCTTGACATGTCGAGAGAATCCCTCTCAGACATATTATTGAAACCAAACATCAGGTACAGATCTGAAAACTATGCTGTCATGCTGGGTGCGGAATACATTAAAGCGGATTCGATAGGTTTTGTATTTCCTGTCTTTGAATTGCGTGTAGATGATATTTATGCCGACATCTCGGTAAAATTTTATACGTCCAGCAGGTATAACCGGAACAGCATGCATTACCTGTCGGGCATAGACCCATATTATATAACATCTGACACACCAATGGATGTCAATTATCTGAGATCCTATAATCTGGAAGTTTCAAAGGCCTACAAAGATTGGACATTTTCCATCCTAGCTTCCTATAATGACTATACTGGTGATGACATGCATATCGACAGAGCCAATCTCAATCGAAACCTGGTTCAAAGTCTTGACAGAAATGAATGGAGAATAAACCCCAGAATACAATACACATCACGTATTCTCTCAGCACAATTGGGCTACACTTATAATATCTTTCTTGATGGGACTGAAAACATCTTACTGTACAGGCCTAAGTCAAATGTAAATTTAAATCTTGAAGAAAGCTTTATGGATGGTAAACTTAAATTACAACAGGGCCTCCATTATTCTTCTTCAAGAAATATAGATCATCCATCGGATGCAGATGGATTATTGGACTCTTTCTGGGATTTGAGTGCATCGGTCGAGTTATCTGTAGTTAAAAATGTACAGGTATTTGCCCGGGGAACGAATCTATTGGCCAACGAATATGATATATGGTTCAATCATCCTGTGTTGACCAGGCAGTTTTGGGCAGGACTTAGCTTCAACTTGTAATCATTTTTTAAAGCCTATACTTTCTTTTCTGAATAAATCAGAATCTGCGTGAGCTGAAATCTGTTTCAAATCATCTATTATGATTTCATTAGCAGCGCTGCGGCTGTTGACATCATCATGTGCCTTTCTCAGATTCTGGTTTTTGATGAGGTCATGTACGATCTTCCTGACTTCACGAGCATTACCAAAATACTTGTTACGTGCCGAATGCAAGTCGGTAAGTATTTCAAACAATTCATCCTGGGCTGGCTTCGAAAGGAAGTAACCGTTTTTGTCTACCATGGTATCTGCAATCTTCAATAGCTCATGGGCTGAATAATCTTCAAATTTCAAAACTTTGTCAAATCGTGACCTTAAACCCGGATTAGCCTTGAGGAATATTTCCATATTGTCGGGGTAACCTGCAGCGAAAACAAAAAATTCACCTCTGTTATCCTCCATTCTCTTGAGTATGGTCTGTATCGCCTCATTCCCATAGTCTCCTTGCAAGCCGTTGAAGTTGCTCAGAGCATAAGCTTCGTCAATGAAGAGAACACCGCCAAAGGCTTCATTGATTCGTTCATTGGTTTTGATAGCTGTCTGACCAATATAACCTGCAACCAGTCCCTGACGATCGGTTTCAATAATATGACCTCGTTCAAGCAATCCTAAGGCTTTGTATATTTTAGCCAGTATTCGGGCAACGGTCGTTTTTCCGGTACCCGGATTTCCTATGAAAAGTGTGTGGAGGAAGAAGTTATTTAGTACGTCTTTGCCACTCGATTTATGAAAATTGACAATATCAACAAGCTCATGAATTTCTTTCTTGATATTTTCCATGCCAATGAGCTCATCCAACTCTGCCAAGGATGTTTCAAGGAGAATCCTGTCTACAGGTATGAGTGGCTTAACCTTGGCATCTCCAATGCTGATTTCATATACATCTTCCAAAATAATCTGATTGAGTGTCCTGTCGGAAAGCTTCTCAGGAGAATCCAGCTTCATGACCCTTAAACCAAGATTTACCTTTGCTTTTTCGACAAGGTCAAATACAAAGCGCGCATTACCAAAGTTTTTTCCACGGTTTCGAAATGCATCAATAATAAGTTCATCAAGCTTAGCCTTGGAGGCTTTTGAAAAAAACACCCCATAATGTTTAGCAGCATAAGCCGCTATCTGTATCAGCTCCTGCGGCATATAGTCGGGAAACTCAAAATTATGCTTAAAGCGTGACTTTAGCCCTGGATTGGAATTGATGAAATGATCCATCTCTTTAGGATAACCGGCAACAATGATGGCCAGGTCTCCTTTTTTGGTACTCATTTCTTTGACAAGGATTTCTATCGCCTCGCGACCAAAATCTTTGGAGTCATCATTTGTACGGGCCAGGGCATAAGCCTCGTCAATAAATAATACACCTCCCCTTGCTCTTGTTATGGCCTTTTTAACTTTAGGAGCCGTCTGCCCGATATATTCTCCTACGATATCGCTTCTGTCGACCTCATGCACATGACCTTTTGAAAGAAGTCCCATATGCTTATAAATCGCACCCATCATTTTGGCTACTGTAGTCTTTCCGGTACCGGGATTTCCGGTAAATACAGAATGTATATTGATTTCATCTTCTTCCTGGAGTCCACGACGCTTTCTGAGTTGCAGATACTTGATATAATTCGAATGATCATTGATCTGCTTTTTTATAGACTCCAGTCCAATAAGGCTAGAAAATTTCTCAAGAACCTCTTCATAGCTTTGCTCCACTTCAAGATCGGGGTCAATAGATAATGTCTTATCACCCTTGAACAATTGCATATTTTCAGAACCCTCTACATTCTCATAGTCGATTTCGAAAGGGAGTACGGCCACCAACCTATCAAGTATAATAAGTTCTGCCGTATATTTTCCTGTACGCCATGATCCTTTAATGTTACTCCCCCAGCCTGCCGTGACAGGAACTTTGTCATCCTTCGATTTTAATTTTACGATTTTCGACACTTCACCCTTCAGCTCGCGGGCCTGGTTGTAGAACTTCAGAAAGATTTCAACATTATAATCCTTCCTATTTTCCTTATTATTGAAAACCATTTCAGAATAGATATACTGCGTGTCTTCTCCATTGAATACCTTGTAGTACTTGCGCTTAGCTTTTGGTATATCATCGAATGAGCCTTCATATAATTTCATGGAAAGCAATTCAAGACGTTTGGTTTCAAAGCTTTCCCAATCGGAATCATAATCTTCGATATAGAAGTATTTACTTGCCACTTTTTCACCTTCAATCCACGCCTCCCAATAATAGGTTCCTTTCTTCCAAAATGAACCGACCTTTTTGTTGCCCCATCCCTCTCTGATGTAAGCGATATTATCATGCTTACTGACTTTTTTGTTGAACTCAAGTGAACATAGCGCTTTCTTCTTGCCTACTTCATAACAGTTAAGCTTCACATTTATCGTCCAGTTGGATTGATCAAATTCCTTATTGTAGAATGAAAGTTCAGCGTAGATGTAATTGGTTTCATCAGAAAGAAAAACCTGCCTGTAACGCTTGGAATTATTCGCAAGCCACTCTGTAGATGTGTAAATATTTAATTCCTTAAACTTAAAAGCTTTTTCTTGACTCTCTTCCGGGATATCGGCCATAGGCTTTACAATATGAAATTTTGTAATTGCTTAAGGTAAATTAATAAAAATTGTGCTACCAGAACAGAATGATAAAATAATATTTAAAATCCCGGAACACCTTATTTTTATATGCTTGAAAAAAATAGGCCTGGTTAAGATTAAAATTGAACCAAATGGCCTTTTGAATGGTATTCTTGGTGGATATTGCAAAATAATACATGGCTAGAATTAAATTCAGATTTGAAGACAAGGAGATTTCTCCCAAAATTGTGGATGGTGTGCAAGCCGGTTTCACAATACAAGAAGTCACCGAAGATAATGACATACACCTCAATCACAATTGCGGTTGCGTATGTGCTTGTTCCACCTGCCACGTATATGTTGAAAAAGGAGAAGACAGTTTGAAAGAAATCACAGACAGAGAAGAAGATTTTATTGACCGTGCAATAAATCCACGCATAGAATCAAGATTGGCTTGCCAATGTGTTATCCTGGATGATGATGCTGACATTGAAGTCATTATCCCCGATCAAAAATTGATAATTGGCCACGAACATTAATTTCAATGAGTTTTAAAGACATAGATGATTTGCCAATTGGCTGGAGCGACCATGAAGATATTGCCATGGGACTTTATGAAAAATTTGGAGATGAATTTGGAGAAGCTCAAATATACCGCATCAGGTTTACCGATCTCCTCGAGTGGATTCTTGAAATTCCAAACTTCGTTGGAAAACGAGAGGATTGTAATGAAGGTCATCTCGAAATGATTCAGGCCAAATGGGTTTATGAATGGCGAGATAACAACAGGTAAATACAAACTGTTACATGCCCTTAGCCCTGTAAATTTCCTATTAGCTCATGGCTTTTCTCTATTCTTCGCATCTCAAGTGATCTATAGTAAACTTAATACGGCCGAAGCCCTTATATACCTTATCTTCGATTCATGGATCTAAAAAACCGCAAGCTTGTTCTGGCATCTGGATCACCACGTAGAAAGGACCTGCTCACAACAGCCGGACTACAGTTCATAGTCCGTAAAAAGGATATTGACGAAAGCTATCCAGACACTTTAACTGTTGATAAAATATCTGAATACCTGGCAGTCAAAAAAGCTGAAGTTCAAACCGAGCTTATGAGCGAAGACGAGATCCTGATTACGGCTGACACAGTAGTTGCATTTCAAAACAAGGAATACGGCAAACCTGTATCACGTAAAGACAGTATACATATGCTTTGCATGTTAAGCAATCAGGAGCATTTTGTATATACTGGAGTCTGCCTGAAGAGCACATCAAATCAGAAAAGCTTCACTTGTGAAAGCTCAGTGAAATTCGGAAGCATAAGCGTGGAAGAAGCTGGATGGTATTACGACAATTATGACCCTTCGGATAAAGCCGGGTCTTATGGTATTCAGGACTGGCTTGGCAGATGTAAAGTCGAATGGATCAAGGGATCTTATACAAATATCCTGGGATTGCCTTTATCTCAGACGCTCGAAGCCCTTCAATCATTTATACATATGAATGAATAACCACTCGTCTCGAAACCCGATACTTTTCGTAATTAATGATTTTGATTCATAAATGCCCCTGAGCTCATCTGCATACTCCTTCAGAATACCTGACATTATCAATTCGCTTCCTGGTTTCAATAAAGCTGACAGTCTATCAACCTGGGACAACAGTACCGATTTATTAATATTAGCCAGAATCAAATCAAAGCTTGTGGTATCTAAAATATCCAGATCACCTTCCTCAACCTTCCATTGACTAGGATCGATATTGTTAAGTGCAAAATGCTCTACACAATTCACAACAGCTTCAGATTGTATGTCTATACAGTGAATAAACTCCGCATTTCTTAAAGCCGCCATTACTGCCAGAATACCTGTGCCACATCCATAGTCAAGAACATATTTTTCTGTCAAATCCATCTGAGCCAAGGCATCAATCATCATATATGTCGTTGCATGATGCCCTGTCCCGAAAGCCATCTTGGGGTTGATGATTAACTCATAGTCACTTTGAGAAGGTGGATGGAATTCCGCCCGGATATGCACAGGGCCAATATCTACAGGTCCAAATCCTGATTCCCAGACCGCATTCCAGTTTTCATTTACAATAATATTCTTTGAGTGACCAGTGTCATCGATCAGATCAGACAATGTGTGCATAAAAGAATCGTAATGATCAGAATTGCAATACACTTCAAGTTTATCATCGCACTCAACAATAGATTCAGCACCTGCATATTGCAGCCAGGCCATTAGAATTTCTCTGTCTCTGCCTTTCAATTCAAAATCCAGTCGCAACCACTGCATAGCCTAGTCCTGATATTTATGGTAGGCTTTCAAGGTATTCAGCATCAAAGCAGCTACCGTCATCGGGCCGACACCACCTGGCACAGGTGTAATGTATGAAGACTTGGGTGCGACCCTTTCAAAATCAACATCACCAACAAGCCTGTAGCCTCTTTTCCGGCTAAGATCATCGATCCGATTGATTCCCACATCTATTATCACAACGCCTTCAGTAACCATATCTGCAGTCACAAAAAATGGTTTACCAAGAGCCGAAATAATAATATCCGCATTGAGGCAGATCTCCTTTAAGTTTTTAGTCCTGGAATGCGCAAGGGTAACAGTAGCATTTCCTGGTGAAGACTTTCGACTTAGAAGCAAGCTCATGGGAGTTCCTACAATATTGCTGCGGCCAATAACAATAACATTTTTACCCGATGTTTCTACATTGTTCCTTTCGAGCATCAACATGATACCGTACGGCGTAGCTGGCAAAAACCCATCAAGACCCTGTGCCATACACCCGAAATTAAAGGGATGGAAACCGTCCACATCTTTCCTGGGGTCTATCGCCAGCAAGACTTCGGTTTCATCTATATGATCCGGCAAGGGCAACTGTACGATAAAGCCATCTACATTATCATCTTCGTTTAAAGCTTTTACAGTATCAATTAACTCTTCCTGGGAAATAGTGCTTTCCTTTCTAATGAGATCCGAGCTGAAGCCAAGTTCTTCACAGGATCTAACCTTATTGCGCATATATGCTTCGCTGGCTGGATTATTACCGACCAAGACAGCTGAAAGGTGAGGAACGCGTTTGCCACTGTCTATAATTCTGTCTACCTCCAGTTTGATTTCAGATTTCAGTGTTGACGCAAGTGCTTTTCCGTCAAGTAATTTGTATGCCATTGGAATTGTTATGTTTTAAAAATCTATTGAATACAGTATCGTAAAAATAAAAACTTGCCCAACCAATAAATGATCCTACAAGCGCCCCTGCTATTACATCCAAAGGAAAATGCAATCCTACATAAACCTGGGCAAAAGCAATTGTAGCTGCCCAGACTATGAACAAAAAACGGTATTTCCAGAAACCAAACAAGAGAAATAAAAGAACCGAGATAGCAAAGTGATTGGTAGCGTGTGAAGAAGTAAAACTATAACCATAAGAACAAGGTACTTTGGACATAACATCCAGTTGTTCCTGGTTACAAGGTCTTACCCTTTCTACGCTTTTCTTGATTAACCGACTCGAGCTAATATCCGATACGCTTATGCATATAATTATACTGAGAAATATTAACCATCTGCTTTTCTCAAAATTCCGGTAAATGAAAACAAGGAGAAATATGTATAATGGTATCCAGAACAATTTATGCCTTAAAGGCACCAGAATGGTATCCAGGAATTCTGAAGATAATCCATGGTTTATCCATGAAAATACCTGATGATCGAGTTGGATTAGAGTCTCCATATACAATAAAGCTCAAGTCTTGCCTGCAAGATATTAAATTTTAAAAGCCACTTAAATGATGAGAAATAATAGATCTAATAAAATATCATATTATGATTTAGTTTATATGTCATAAATAACAGCTAATGCTTAGTTTTGCGTGAAATCCGGTACAATTTGACTCTACTAAAAAAGATATCAGGAATACGAGGTACTATTGGTGGTAAGGCAGGAAAATCTCTAAGCCCCCAGGATGTTGTCCTACTCTCCTCGGCCTATGCCGCACTATTGAAAGAAAAAGGTAATAAGAAATGTATTGTTATTGGCCGTGACGCACGGATTTCAGGAGACTTGGTCAGTCAATTGGCCTGCTCAAGTATCAGGTCAATGGGCTTTGACGTAGTCGATGTAGGTCTTTCTACAACACCCACAGTGGAGATGGAGGTTGTCAGACTCAAGGCTGGTGGTGGCATTATTCTTACGGCCAGTCACAATCCAAGGCAATGGAACGCCTTGAAACTTCTTAACGAAAGGGGTGAATTCCTTTCTGCCGAAGATGGAGAGAGGATGCTGCAAATAGCAGACGAAAATAATATTGAATACGCCGATGTCGATTCGCTTGGAAACTATACAAAGCACGATAAAGCCATAAGCTATCATATCAACAGCATATTGAATTTAAGTTGTCTTGATAACAAGCGGGTGCAGGATAAAGCATACAAAGTCGTTGTGGACTGTGTCAATTCCACCGGTGCCATTTCTATAGTATCTCTATTGGAGCAACTGTCCTGTGAGGTCATCGCCATCAATGCTGATATGACCGGTGATTTTGCCCACAACCCCGAACCTTTGCCCGCTCATCTTAAACAGCTATCTAAAGCCGTCCAGGAACATAATGCTGATTTAGGCGTTGCTGTTGATCCTGATGTTGATAGGCTTGTGCTTGTCTGTGAAGACGGAAGCATGTTTGGTGAGGAATATACACTGGTCGCTGCTGCAGACTATTACCTCAAGCACAAGTCAGGTCCTGTCGTATCCAATATGTCATCAAGTCGTGCTTTGGCAGATATTGCTGAAAAATATGGGCAACAATATTTCACATCGGCTGTTGGCGAAGCGCATGTCGTCGGTCGCATGAAAGAGAAGAATGCTGTTATTGGTGGTGAAGGAAACGGTGGAGTCATACTTCCAGAACTTCATTATGGCCGTGACGCTTTGGTAGGTATGGCATTAATTCTAAATCTGCTTTCCGAGAAAAATATAAGCGCAAGTGCTTTACGTGCCAGTTATACCAGCTATGAAATTATAAAAGAGAAGATAGAAATAGACCCTGATTTGAATATAGAAAGCATTCTCTATTCAATCAGGAATGATTATATTGAACACCCTATCAATGAAGAGGATGGGCTCAGACTTGATATCAACAAAGCCTGGGTGCATATTAGAAAATCTAATACTGAACCTGTAATAAGGATTATTGCAGAAGCTGAAGATAGAGCTGAAGCACAAAAACTTATACAGGCAATAGCAAAATATCTAAGCGACTGAGATGCTTGACCAATTGAAACCACAGCAAGAATCTTCACTGGAGAAATATTTCCAGCAATTCAGGAAGAACATTATAGGCGATGACCTTTGGTTCAATACGCCTTACGGCAGAAAGAAAATGCTTTACGCTGACTGGATTGCCAGTGGTAGAATGTATGGCCCTATCGAAAAGATTTTCGTTGAGGAGATCATGCCTTATGTTGCAAACACGCATACAGAAACTACAACTTCGGGATGCTCAATGACCCTTGCTTATCTGCAGGCACGCGATATCATCAAAAGACATGTCAATGCCAATGAGGATGACATATTGATATCTTCCAATTCTGGTATGACGGGTGTCGTCAATAAGCTGCAAAGAATAATAGGTTTCAGGTTGCATGAAAAATACCTCGACTCGATTGATCTAGATGAAAAGCCACTTGTGATTTGTACACATATGGAGCATCATAGCAATCAGACCAGTTGGCTGGAAACAATTGCAGATGTACGCGTCATTGATCCATGTCCTGAAGGGCGTGTCGATTGCGAAAAACTGGAGAAAATCCTGGAAGAGTATAAGGATCGTAAAATAAAGATCGCCGCCGTCACCTCTTGCTCGAATGTTACAGGAGTTTTTTCGCCTTATTATGAAATTGCCGAGTGCATGCACAAACATGGAGGTCTTTGTTTTGTCGATTTCGCATGCTCAGCACCCTATATTGACATCGATATGCACCCTGAAGACAGGCCAGAAGCCTATCTGGATGCAGTATATTTTTCGCCGCATAAGTTTCTTGGAGGACCCGGCAGTACCGGCATTCTCTTATTCAATAAAAAACTTTACAGCAATCGCATACCTGACAATCCTGGAGGTGGAACTGTAGACTGGACTAATCCATGGGGTGAACACAAGTATCATGATGAAATAGAAGCTCGAGAAGATGGAGGCACGCCAGCATTCCTACAAACAATCAGGGTTGCTTATGCCATCATGCTGAAAGAAAAAATTGGAACGGATAATATCAAGAAGCGTGAAGAAGAGATGATCGAGTACATCTGGCCAAAGCTGAAATCTGTCAAGGATATGATTATTCTGGCTGACAACATTCAAGATCGACTTGGTGTCGTATCATTTTACTTCCCGAACATTCACTTTAATCTCGTTGTAAAATTATTAAACGACAGGTTTGGTATTCAGACCCGTGGTGGTTGTTCCTGTGCCGGAACCTATGGA
>RFSX01000110.1 GCA_009923745.1 Chitinophagia bacterium | reverse complement strand
GTATGTTTATTTTTGATGCGTCTAGCATCAAGAGAAAATGCATACACTAATAAGCTAAGAACACGAAAATAATGACCAATAAGATAAAACGTATTGCAGTACTGACGTCAGGAGGAGATGCCCCAGGAATGAATGCAGCCATCCGTGCTGTAGTGAGATCGGCAAGACATTTTGAATTCGAAGTCTATGGCATCAATAGAGGCTACCATGGATTGATCTACGGCGATATAAAGAAACTGGGCACAAATGATGTGGCTAATATACTCCACAGAGGTGGTACTATGCTCAAGACGGCACGTAGTGAAGAATTCAGAACCACAGAAGGACGAATCCAGGCATTCAATATGTTGAAGGAACATGAAATTGAAGGCCTTATTGTGATTGGAGGTAACGGTACGTATACAGGTGCTATGCATTTGTGTAAGGAACATAATGTGAAGGTTGTTGGTCTTCCAGGTACTATTGACAATGATATTTATGGCACGGACTATACCATCGGCTTTGACACGGCAATAAATACTGCCATCGATGCCGTGGATAAAATCAGGGATACGGCAGACTCTCATAACAGGCTCTTCTTCGTAGAAGTTATGGGACGCCATTCTGGATACATCGCATTGCACACAGGCATAGGCAGTGGTGCGAGTGCTGTATTCATACCTGAGGTAGACAACTCCGTAGAACAGTACGTCGAAATCCTCAAAAAATCAGGAAGAAGAAACAAGCTTTTCAATCTAGCCATCGTTGCCGAAGGCAATCAAAATGGCAGCGCAGCGGAAATCGCAGAGAAGGTGAAAGCCAAATACGATAAGGCCGATATAAGAACCACTGTGATTGGCCACCTCCAGAGAGGTGGTGCACCCACAGCAAATGATCGCATTTTGGCCAGCCGATTGGCTTATGCGGCTGTTGAAGCACTCTCCAAGAACAAATTCAATTGCGCTTTGGGTATTGTTGACAAAAAGATAGTGTACACGCCATTCAAAGATGCGATCAGCCTGGTTAAAGCACCTGAAGAAGAACTTATCAGGATGGCTGAAATTCTTTCAATGTAAAACATGGTTTATGATCAGTATAATATTTTCCTCCTTCGCGAACAAAGACTCTGCCCTAAGAATTGGTAAATTGCTTTTGGATAAAAAGCTTATCGCGTGTGCCAATGTTATCCAGATGGAAAGCCAATATTACTGGAAAGGTAAATTCCACGAGGAAGAGGAATATGGTGCCTATTTCAAAACAACCCTCGTTAAGAAAAATGAGGCTATAAAATTTATCAAGAAAAATCACCCTTACGAAATTCCAAGCATCACCAGTAAAGATGTTGTCGTTAATAATGAATACAAAGCCTGGATGGATTCATTCCTAATGGACCAGATATAATGCATTGTAATTCAGTTAGAATATCTAAGGCTGATTATTGAAACTACTAATATACATATCACAATGGTCGTTGGTGCTGTTGCTATTTTTGTCAACAGGACTCAAAGCCGGTGAACCCCTCCAGTTCACAAAGTCCTATTCGAAAGCGCTCAAACAGGCGCAGAAGGAAGATAAGTTGATATTCTGTTTTGTCTATACCAGTTGGTCTATGCCTAGCCAAAGAATGGAAGAAACGACCCTGAAAGACAGTCTGGTTGTCCAGGAGCTGAATGCGGAATATGTGACTCTTTATATCAATGCCAGCAGAAATAAAGACTTTGCCAAAGATTTTGAGATACACGTATTTCCAAGCATGCTGGTTATTGATAAATGGGGCAATGCGATCCTGAGAGATTCTGGATACAAGTCCTCTACCCAGCTGATCACCATGATCTACAAGACGCGATCCAAATCAAGATACCTGCGACAAAGTATTGATTCGCTGATGATGGATGTGAATTCTGAAAATATTTTGGCTACAGTGGACTCGATTATTCTCTATCGCGATGAATATACGGCCAAGAATATTGCTAAAAGATATCTGGATGCCAACAGAAAGAATTGGGGTAATGAGGTATGCATGCAACTCCTGAGTGATTATTTCAGCCTCGATAAAAAATATCTCAGGTATGTCTCGAAAAATCACCAGGCCTTCTTTATAAAATTTGACAGCATTGAACTGAAAGAAAACATCGCCTTTCATGTGTTTATCAATTCACTCAAAAAAGATAAAAGAGGTAGATTGAAATTTGATTACAAACCCTTGCGACGTTGGTTCAAGCGTTTCAAATTTAAAGACATCGAAAAAATAGAAAACTTCGTAAGAATAAAATATCTCCTATGGGGTCGAGGCCCGTCGGTCAGATCATCTATTAAACTGATTGAAAATTATCCCGAGACCAGCAGTGAAAGCGTACTGTACTCATCCGTCATAAGAATATTATTAACTGAAAACTACAGAAGGTCTATCGATTACGACGAACTTATTGAATCCATTGAAGATACCCTTGAAGAAGGCTCCTACTGGCGGTATGACGTACTGGCTCTTCTCTATTATAAAATTGGCAATCAATCAAAGGTGGAAGAATGTATAGCCACGGCAAAAGAAATAGCCGATATTCTTGGTGAAGACTATACGCCTATTCTCGATTATTTAAAAGATCATATCAATTAGCCAACATCGTCAGAAAGAGTATGAAAGTTGACACCGGAAAAATCAGGGAAAGTGAAAAACTGGACTGGGAGAAATTAGAATCCCAACTGAGGTCTTTTATGGAATTGCCTGATTCAGAGATGGCCGTAGCTCAATTCCATGGTGGTCATGCCAATCTCAGCTATGAAATATGTTTTGGTGATCGGTGCTATGTACTTCGACGGCCGCCCTTTGGCAAAATTGCGCCAGGTGCCCATGACATGAAACGGGAGTATAAAGTTTTGTCAAAACTAAACGAATACTATCCTATGGCTCCAAAAGCCTACTATTTCTGTGATGACGAATCAATAATCGGAGCTCCATTTGTCATCATGGAACGGCGATATGGAATTGTTGTACGGTATAAAGTACCTGAGGTCTTTGAAGGTATGAAAGACGTAGAACAAAGATTGACTGACGCCCTTATTGACGCACACGCTGCTCTACACCAGGTAGATTACAAAAAGGCTGAACTGGAAGATTTGGGCCGGGTTGAAGGATTTTTGGAACGACAGATCAGAGGATGGATGAAGAGATGGCAACTGCTTACAGGCATGACAAACGATCGATTATCGAGTGTTTTCAAAGCACTTCTGGAAACAATTCCCGATTCAGATCACTTCTCAATAATTCATAACGACTTTAAATTCGATAACTGCCAGTTTGAACACGGACAACCCGATAAGGTCAGTTCTGTATTTGACTGGGATATGTCAACCCTGGGTGACCCTCTGTTTGACTTTGCGTCCAGCCTGGCTTATTGGCCGGATGAAAAGCTGCAGGGATACAATCTGCCTATAATGCTTCATGGAAACTTCCCCGACAAAAATTATTTAAAGGAAAGGTATTTTGACATTACTGGCTTCGATGCTTCTTCTTTCAAATGGTATGAATGTCTGGCTTATGCCAAGACAGCTGTCATTGCCAGCCAACTCTTTAAAAGATTTAAAAAAGGCGATAGTCAGGATCAGCGGATGCAAAAATTCGAGGCTATTACTGAAGTCTTTATATACCAGTCAGAATCTTACATGAAAGATATATAATCTATTTCTCGGTCATCTTGACAAACAGTTCAACCATGCTCATACGGTTACCATGCAGATGTTCTGTACCGTCTACATACAGGGTTGTGCCACTTACATAAGATGAAAGAGGACTCGCATAGAAGCACACGGCATTAGCGACGTCTTCAATGGTTCCCAACCGATGCATGAGAATCTCTTCCTTGGCTTTCTCAAGAAGACCCTGAACAAAAGTACCATACTGATCAAGGCCTGAGGATACGATTATTCCGGGAGCAATTGCATTGCATCGGATATTGAATCGGGCCCATTCCTGGGCAAGCGTTTTAGTCAGATTTTCCACCCCGGCTCGCGCTGCTCCGGTATGGGCCATTCCTGGAAAACCCCTTACTATGTTGGCGATAATATTCACAATGATCCCTTCTTTCTGGGGTATAAAAAATGTATTAGCCATTTGCTGGCTGGCATAAAAGGTGCCATTGAGATTATTGTTTATAACAGCATTCCAACCCTTCAGGGACATATGTTCTGCCAAGGCAGGAAATTGTCCACCAGCGTTATTTACCAGGATATCCAGCCTTCCATAGGTATCCATGATCGCCCTGGACATTTCCTTGAGCTGTTCTTCCTGGCGTATATCACAGGGCATAAAAGCACAGGGACCAATTTGATTGAGCTCCTGTGCAGCTTTTATAAGTTTTTCTTCATTCCGGGAACAAATAAATACTGAAGCGCCCAGCTCAAGAAACTTTTTGGCAATACCAAAGCCTATACCACTGCGTCCACCGGTAACAAGAGCCTATTGGTGCCATACCTGTTTCAGAAGGCAGAGTGCCCATGTCTGATGGTGCAGGAGAAATCATTGAGGTCGGAGAAGATGTCAATGAGTGGAAATCCGGAGATCGCGTTATGTCCATGTTTTTTCCTGAATGGTCATCGGGAAAGCCCGAATTCAAAAAGATCAAATCAATAAGTGGCGAAAGCGTGAATGGCTTTTTGACTGAAGAATCCTGTGTGCCAGCCTATGCAGTTACCCGCATGCCAGAGGCATACACATATCCCGAAGCAGCCTGTCTTCCCTGCGCATGTCTGACAGCCTGGAATGCATTGGTTGAACTGGGCAATATACAGAATAAACAGAAGCTGTTGATTGAAGGCACAGGCGGCATGTCCGTATTTGCTCTGCTTTTAGCGCAACAATATGGTTTGGATATCTATGCTACGAGTGGCTCAGAATCCAAGTTCGACAAACTTAAATCCCTAGGGGTTATCAATGTCGTCAATTATCGCAATGATGAAAACTGGGGAAAGAGCATCTTCATGCTGTCAGGCATGGGCGTTGACCACATAATCGATGTAGGAGGAGGATCCACAATGAAACAAAGCATAGAGGCGGCCTGCATGGGTGGCTGTATTTATAGTATTGGCATTCTTGGCAATGGCAGAAAAGGTGAAATTACGTTTCCAAAGTTATTCTTCAAGTTTTTGAAATTGCAAGGGCTCGCTGTCGGCAGCAGGGCGATGCAAAACAGGATGGTTCAGTTTATAAATGATACAGGTATGAAGCCCATCATTGACAGGAGCTTCAGCTTTGACCAGATCAAAGAAGCCTTTAGTTACCAGGCTTCAGGAAAACAATTTGGAAAAATTGTTTTGGAGTGGTAAAGGACAAAAAAAGAGATCTCAAATGAGATCTCTTTAAATTTTTATAGTATTGAAGAAGCTCCTTTCAGTCGCTTGTCAACACCATCCTGAAAAGTCTAGCTTTGTCAGGGAGGGCGGAAGAGGAGGGATTCGAACCCCCGGTAC
>RFSX01000109.1 GCA_009923745.1 Chitinophagia bacterium | reverse complement strand
GCAGTACAGATGATGCCGAAGGGTTTTCCAATCAGCCATTTCGATATGTATGGCGCAGAAGATCTGGGTTTTCATAAATATGATATCCTGAGTCAGCGTGGCCTGGGGCATATCAAGGATGCTGTCAGCCTGGTGGCGGAGAACCAGGGACGTGCCGTGGATATCCACGATGTGGAAAAGATCAAACAGGACCTTGAGGTCCGCACGCAACTGCGGTCAGGACATTGCATAGGATGTTTTTATATCGAGTCACCGGCTATGCGTGGCCTGCTCAGCAAGTTGCGTTGTGATAATTATGTTTCCCTGGTAGCGGCCAGCTCGATCATCCGTCCGGGGGTAGCCAAGTCGGGGATGATGCGTGAATACATAAGCCGCTTCCATAATCCCGATTCATTCACATACATACATCCTGTTTTTGAAGAACATCTTGGAGAGACCTATGGCGTGATGGTTTATCAGGAGGACGTCATGAAGATTGTACATCATTTTGCCGGACTTGAACTGGATGAGTCGGACGTTCTGAGACGCATTATGACGGGCAAGAAAAAGAGCTCTGATACTTTTTCCCGTCTGCGCGACAAATATTTCCGCAATTGCTGGGAGCGGGGCTATCCCGATGATCTGGCCCGGGAGGTCTGGCGCCAGGTGGAAAGCTTCAGCGGATACTCATTCTGCAAGGCCCACTCCGCAAGCTTTGCTGTTGAATCCTTTCAGAGCCTCTACCTCAAGACCTATTTTCCGAAAGAGTTTATGGTAGCCGTCATCAATAACTTTGGGGGCTTTTACAGTACAGAAATCTATGTGCATGAGGCGCGTATGTGTGGAGCCCGGATTGAAGCCCCCTGCGTCAATCACAGCCGTCACCTGACTCATATCTATGGTGATGAGGTCTACATCGGGTTTGTACACGTCTCTCAGCTGGAGAAGAGAGTGGTCACCAGAATTCTGAACGAACGTGAAGATAATGGTTTGTTTCATGGTCTTGATGATTTCGTGAGCCGTATCGACATAAGTAAAGAGCAGCTCGAAATTCTGATACGCATCGGCGCCTTCCGGTTTACCGGCATGAATAAATATGAGTTGATGTGGGAAAAGAATGCCGTGCACAATCCTGAGATTAAGCACGAGCGTAGTGGAGCGCTCTTTGGCATTGAGGCCGAAGATTATGACTTGCCTGTCATGGAGGAAAGCCGCTACGAGCAGGCTTTTGATGAAATAGAGCTTTTGGGTTTCCCTTTGTGCTCGCCTTTTGATTTGTTGGAAACTGATGATAGGGGTGATATTACTGCGAGCCAGATGGTTATGAATACGGGACGCCGCGTGCGTATGGTGGGCTATTTTGTTACCCGCAAGAATGTCACCACGGTCAGCCGCAAGCTTATGAACTTTGGCACCTGGCTTGACTGCGAAGGGAAGTTTTTTGACAGCACCCATTTTCCTCCTGTATTGGCGCGTTATCCCTTCAAAGGCAAGGGCTGTTATGTCATCACGGGGAGGGTGGTTCAGGATTTTGGCTTTCCCAGTCTGGATGTTGAAACGATGAAAAAAATGGCCTATATCAAGGATGAGAGGTATTGAAATAATCAGGATCCCAACCTCAGCCTCTTATTGTAAACAGAAACATAAGCATATGGCAGATAAAGAGAAATACAAATGTGTCTTTAAATTGAAAGCAGCATTGGATTATATGTTATAGATTTGTAGCAAAATGAAATTGATATGTTATCTGCTTTTTTGATAGGTTTGCCAGGAGGTCCGGAATTATTGCTTATTGCTTTCGTAGTACTTCTGCTGTTTGGCGGTAAAAAACTTCCGGAATTGATGAAGGGATTGGGTAAAGGTATCCGTGAATTCAACAATGCCAAAGCCAACATCGAATCTGAGGTCAGGGATAGCATGAAGGAAATAGAAAAAAAGCCTGCCTCTAACAAAGAAGACTAATCCTCGGAAAGGTGCTTTACCGCATGGTCGAGAGCATCATAAAACGCTTCACCGTATTTCCTGACTATAGCATCACGTGCAAATTCGTATACGCGGACGCCCAGTTCTTCACCGTAACCGCAGGCGGCACTGCAGATATCCCATTCATCATAGTTTAATGCCTCAAAGCCGGTGTGCTTATTTTTTACAATCCGGATTGGGTAGAGGTGGCAACTTACAGGCTTTTTGAAATCGATGTCCCCTGCTCTATGAGCTTTTTCGATGCCGCAATAGCTGGTGCCGGACTTGTCGCGGCCCATGAAGACGCAGGCGCCATCTTTCATCAGTGCGGTTTCATCCTGATCCTCGCTTCTTCGTTTTTTATGAAAGCCTTTGTCCTGAATGCGTTGAACAGAAGCTTCAGGGATATAAGGAATTATCTTTTCCAGAGAATCAGCAATGATTTGAACTTCCTCATCTTCCAAGGGAGCACCATAATCACCCTCTATGCAGCAAGCACCTTTGCATGCTGACAGCTGGCAAACAAATTTTTTTTCAGCAACTTCTCTGCTGACCAAAATTTCATCAATCAGAATCATAAATTGAAATCTGGAATAAAGTTATTTTTTTATTGCGCAAGACAAAACGCTTATAGCGATTAACAAGACTTTCTTTTGAAAGAATATTAGTTATAAATGTTGTAAATTCGAAGCCGTTAATTATTGAAGTAAAATTTGCATTTCATGAAGCTATTTCTAAGTATTTTATTCCTGTCTTTTTCTGTTTTGCTTTCTGCTCAAACAGTTAATAAGGCATTTGATTCTCAGATTGAAAAAATGGTCAAACTCTATGACATGGATAACAGCCAGGCTCAACAGTATCGGCAAATCGCATTGGAGAAAATGCAGGCTAGAGAAATACTGAAAGCGCAGGAAAAAAATTATGAGGAAAAAATGCTTGAAATCGATAACAATTATGACAATGCCTTATTGTCAATATTGGACGACAGACAAAAAAAGATCTTTCAGATTCAAAAAGCAATGATCAATGATGTCAGATCATCCATCAAAAAACCGGATAAAGAATAAATTGAATTGAACAGCAAATTATAATTCCCCCCCAACGAATGGACAGATTAAAACAGAAATTTTACGAGAAATCTTCAGCATTAAAAGCAGAAATCAAAAGCCTGGCAAAAGAGCATGGGAATAAAGTAGTTGATGAAGTAAACATTTCCCAGATCATCGGAGGTATGCGCGGCATTAAAGGCATGCTCTGGGAGACTTCAGAACTGGACGCCTATGAAGGCATCAGGTTTAGAGGCTACTCCATTCCCCAATTGCAGGAAAAATTACCTAAATGGAAAAACGGCACACAGGCATTACCGGAAGGGTTGTTCTGGCTGATGCTGGTCGATGAAATACCGACGGATGAAGATGTGGCGTGGTTGAGTGATGAATGGGAAAAGCGGGCTGCAATTCCTCAAAGTACATATGATGTTCTTGATGCTCTTCCAATAGACACCCATCCAATGACTCAATTCATCATAGGGATAAGCAGTATGCAACCGGACAGCCACTTTGCAAGGAAGTATGCTGAAGGCATGCATAAGACCGACTACTGGGATGCCACCTATGAAGATGCTATGAACCTCATTGCGAGGCTGCCGGCACTTTCTGCGTACATTTACAGGCGTATATATCACAATGGTGATCAAATAGCTCCTGATCACAGCCTTGACTGGTCTGGCAATTATGCACATATGCTTGGCTTCGACAGTGAGGACTTCAAAAGCCTGATGCGATTGTATATGTTGATTCATGCCGACCATGAGGGAGGTAACGCTTCAGCACACACGGCGCATCTTGTAAATTCAACACTTGCAGATGTTTACTTGGCTTATGGTGCGGCTATGTCCTCTCTGGCTGGTCCTCTTCACGGTCTGGCTAACCAGGAAGTGATTAAATGGATCCTGGAAATGTGTAAAAACCTTGGTACAACCAAGCCATCAAAGGAAGACATTGCGAGATACGTTAAAGATACACTGGCAGCAGGTCAGGTAATTCCGGGGTATGGCCATGCGGTCTTGCGCAAACCTGACCCTCGATTCGTAGCGCAAAAAAGATTTGCCGAAAAGTTTATCAAGGACAGTGATTATGTAAATATCGTCTGGAAATTGTTTGAGCTTGTGCCAGAAATTCTTGGAAGTCTTGGGAAGGTTAAAAACCCATGGCCTAATGTCGATGCACACTCAGGTGCTATACTTGTAAACTATGGCTTGAAAGAATACAGTTTCTATACAGTGCTTTTTGGTGTTTCAAGAGCCCTCGGTGTCATGGCTGCTTCATGCTGGTCAAGAGCCTTGGGACTGCCTCTTGAAAGGCCAAAATCTGTAAATTCACTTTGGCTTAAAAATCAAATTAAATAGCGTTTAATCTAATACAATGGAAATAAGGGAAGATCTAAAATATACCAAGGAGCACGAGTGGCTTCGCTTAGAAGGCGATTCAGCCTATGTTGGTATCACCGATTTTGCCCAGGGAGAACTGGGGGAGATCGTTTATGTAGAAGTCGATACGGTGGGTGAAGAAATCGAAAAGGATGAGGTTTTCGGAACAATCGAAGCCGTAAAAACAACTTCCGACTTATTCATTCCGGTGAGTGGTACTATTCTCGAATTCAACCCTCAGTTGGATGAAAATGATGGCGACCAGCCGGACCTTGTCAACAGTGACCCTTATGGTGAGGGCTGGATCGTGAAAATACAATTATCCGATCCTTCACAGCTTGATGAGCTTATGGATCATGCAGCCTATTCGGATCTTGTATCTTGATTTGGGGGGGTCACACACCAAAAATCTGCAAATAATCATCTGATATCTGAACAAGGTGATTAAAGACCTGAAAATTGAAAGCAATTTCCCTTTAATCATATGGATGCTGCTGATAGGAGTATTATCTCTTATTCCTCTTGGCAGCGGAGGTCCAGACCTTATTCCCAATCAGGATAAGATTTTACACTTTATGAGTTATGCCCTTCTTGCCTGGTTGATGTATCATTGTTTTTCTGCAGGATCAATGCGCTATCCGATGATTGTGGCGCTAATCATGAGTATTTTATACGGACTTTTGATAGAAGTGTTACAGGGCATTGTAAATACAGGCAGATGTTTTGATTATTTTGATATTATTGCTAATATTATCGGCTCCTTAGCAGGGAGTTTCATGTATTATTTTACAAGAACAAAATAAAGCTTATGGGCGATTTAGAATTAACATCCGGAGCAACATTAGGAGCCATCCTGGCTCTGGTGGTCGTTTGTGTGGCTGTTATATTCATATTCAGATCATTTTTTAAAAAACAATCGGCTGAAACGCTGAAGGAAAAGTACAGTGACCACAGTTGGAAATCTCCACTTGAAGGAAGGGCTAAATACCCTGAAGTGGATGCTTTTGTCTGGTCACGCCCGATTTTTCTATTGGGACTTGCCGTAGCTCTGGCAGCTACTTTGTTTGCCTTCAGCTGGACAACTTACGACAAACCGATCGACATTCCGG
>RFSX01000108.1 GCA_009923745.1 Chitinophagia bacterium | reverse complement strand
TTAAAAACTCAGAAATCCAACTCATTGATTATGCGCTTTACTTACTGAAATTCCATGGTTTTTTAACCATTTGTTCAAGGCGCAAAGTTAATCTATACGACCCATTTACGGCCCCAAGAAGCCTATTTAGATTTAATCTAATTATTGGGGTGAACCGAACATTAGACTAATGGGTTACATAACAGTATCGATTGTATGAAAGCAATACCTTTGCAATGAAATGAAGAATCAAATAAGTAACACTTTGGAAGAATTACTCAAGTATTTTCCAAAACTAGACCCCCCAATGACTCTTTCCGGCGAGGTCATTCACACATTCAGTACAAGAAACAAAGCGATTCCAGCTCAACTTATCGATAAATTATTTCGCAAGTGGGAATCAATGGACGAGTATTCTGAAATTATTCCTTGCTTTCGGCTGGAATCCTCTGGTGAGCACTTTATAATTGTATACTGGAAAGGAGGCTTGCTGACTTACGAATATGTCCTGATGACCTTAAATAAAAAGGCCGGAGTTATTGCCAAAAAGGTAATTGCCGGAACACTTAGTAACAACAGGACCATTAAAGAGTCCGTAGCGGTAATTAACAAAGAATTGCAAATATTCTCGGTAGCAGGTGAAACAGATATAAACAAAAGCGCCTATAACCCCGAAAACAGTGCATCCTTTTGTTTTGAAATAATGCCAGACGGATCTATTGGCTCTACAAAAGAAGACAATGAAACATGGGAAGAAAAGGAAAGAAAAAATTAGCTAGTGATAAACTGAAGTCTGTCGTTTATAAATATTTCCAAAAAAATCCGAAGAAAAGGTTGAATGCAGGACAACTCCTGAAAAAGCTGAAATCTAAAAACAACAGGGACTCCATTCAAAGCGCTCTTGAATCCTTGCACAAAGAAGACTTGATCCGCCGCGTATCAGAACATAAGTTTGTTCTCAATAAAAAGCAAAGTCACGCTGCCTCCGAACAAGAAGCAGAGACCTATGTAGGAATAGTGGACAGTATCCGTTCTGGTGCCGCTTATGTTGTGGTCAAACAGCTCGAAGATGATATTTATGTACCTCAGCGCCATCTCAATTCAGCCATGAACCGGGATGAAGTAGAAGTATCTGTTCGTTTTTCGAAAACCAGAAAACCAGAAGGTCGCATTGTACGGGTGCTCAAGCGCAGTTTGTCTCGTGTCATTGGCACCTTGCGCGCAAGCAGAAATTCTGGCGTCGTTTGTTTTGAGCGCCGCAAGACCCAGCTGGATGTGTTTATAAGTTCTGAGAATTTTGGTGGTGCAAAGAATGGTGATCGCGTAATTGTCGATATCATTTCCTGGGGCGAGGGGCGAACACCCACTATTTGGGGTAAGGTCATACGTATAATCAATGAGCTCGACACGCACGACTACACCATGGAAAGCATATTGATTGAAAATGGCTTCGATTCTGATTATCCCGAGGATGTCATGAAAGAAGTCGAAGCTATCCCGTCAGAAATAAGCGAACAAGACATCGAGTCCAGAAGAGATTTTCGAGAGGTTCTCACCTTTACAATTGACCCCGACACAGCACAGGATTTTGACGATGCAATTTCCTTCAGAAAACTTGAAAACGGGCATACCGAAATAGGCGTCCATATCGCAGATGTTTCCCACTATCTCAAAGAGGGAACATCTCTTGACCAGGAAGCCTTTGCCAGGTCTACTTCGGTATACCTTGTTGACCGGTGCATTGCCATGCTTCCGGAAAAACTATCGAATAATTTATGCAGCCTTGTGCCAAATCAAGATCGTCTCGTTTTTTCCGCAGTATTTGAATTCGACGTTAAACATCAAATCAAAAGCGAATGGTTTGGCAAGGCGGTCATTCATTCAGACAGGCGTTTTACCTATGATGAAGCACAACAACTAATGGATGACCAGGAGGGTCCACTAAGCCAAGAGCTTAATGAAACTAACGCCATTGCTAAGCACCTGAGGTCTGAACGCTTTAAGAGTGGAGGAATTAATTTTGAAACAGACGAGCTGAAGTTCCAGCTTGATGAGAACAATGTTCCTGTTGGGGTTTTTGTAAAAGAACGAAAAGAGGTCCATTTGCTGATTGAAGACTTTATGCTTCTGGCCAACAGGCGTGTGGCATCCTTCATGGCGAAAAAGGCAAAGGCACAGCCGATCCCGTTTGTCTACAGGATACACGACCTTCCAGACATGGGCAGGCTAACGGACCTTAAGTATCTGCTTGCTGAATATGATGTTCAAATGGACCTCTCAAACCCAGACAAGATAGCTTCATCATTCAATCGCTTGTCGGAACTTGCTCAAAAAGAAGAGAAATACAAGCTGTTGATGGGTTTTGCTATCAGAACAATGGCAAAAGCGATATACAGCACAGATAACATAGGGCATTATGGCCTGCGGTTTGATTATTACACGCACTTTACTTCACCCATAAGGCGCTATTCGGATGTGCTTGTTCACCGCCTCCTTGAAAAAAACCTGGAGACAAACTTTCGAACAGACAAGGGTCGTCTTGAAGGAATGTGCATACATGTTTCCAACCAGGAAAGGCGAGCTATGGATGCGGAAAGAGATTCCGTAAAATTCAAACAGGTCGAATACATGAAAGAGCATGTTGGTGAAGAGTTCGAGGGTATGATATCGGGTATGATAGACCGCGGCATCTTCGTTGAAGTAGGAGAATCTAAAGCTGAAGGTATGATTCCCTTTGACAGAATGGATGAAAACTTCATTGTCAAGGACAATAAAATCAAAGCCTTTGGAACAAGAAGGGGGATTAACCTGAAGCTGGGAGACAAAGTAAAAGTGAAAGTTATCAAAGCAGATCTTGCTGCTCGGCAAATCGACATGGAGATTGTCGACTACCTTCAATAAAATGAGGCCTGAAGGCCCTTTATGTTTACATCGTCATTGGCACTTCCATCAATAATACCCGCGCATTGCTTATGGCATCAATATTAATCTTATCCGTGTCCCAGACCCCATATCCATCTCTTCGGTTTAGCTCTTGCCCTTCTATGCTGACATCACCATCAATAATGAATGCGTAAACGCCGTTTCGGCTGTCCTTGATTTTGTATTCGACACTTTTGCCTTTGCTCAGATTTCCCATGTGAAACCAGGCGTTTTGATGTATCCACACACCCTCATCTTCTTGGTTCGGCGACAGTATTTGCACAAGCCTATCATTCGTCTCCTCATTATTCAGGCTTATTTGATCATATCTGGGATTTACATCCCTCTTGTTAGGAAACAACCAGATCTGAAGAAATTTCACTTCTTTATCACTATTCTTATTGTATTCACTGTGGAAGATCCCGGTTCCTGCACTCATAAGCTGAACGTCCCCTTTCTTGATTACAGCCACATTACCCATGCTGTCTTTATGCTCAAGGTCTCCATCGAGGGGGATAGAAATTATTTCCATATTGTCATGCGGATGTGTGCCAAAGCCTCTTCCGGCCATAACCCTGTCGTCATTAAGTACCCTCAGCACGCCGAAGTTCATACGCTGAGGGTTATAGTAGTTTTCTGGTTTCTTTGTTAGGCAAATGGTTGAATCCAACATTGTCCAGCATTTTGTCATATGTGGATTCTTTTAGCTTTGCATTTTTCGCTTTTAGGCCTTTAGGTCCCGTGCTAAGTGCCACAGCTCCCAGGAGTGCCTTTTTTAAAAAACTTTTCCTGTCCATGTTCCTTCCTTTGGTATTTTATACAAATATGACAGTGTTTTAGCTTTCTGCCTATATGAAAAAAGCTTTAATTATATAAAATGGCGGATCGCGCATTTTGTTCTCTATGCTTTGTCCGTGACGTTCCTGCTGCTTTCTTAAAACACCCACAGAGGTCTGGCGGGTCAATGAAGCCTAATTTGTAAGCTATTTCTTTCATACTAAAATCAGAGCAGACATGAAGTGCTATGCTTCCAGGATGATTATATCGCGGACAATCTCTTTTGCTGTGAGCCCGGCGTGCTCTTCGCGAGTGGCGATAACATGTTTTGTAGTCACATTTGTTTTCTCGGCAGAAGGCCCCTTTGTGCTACTTGCTCTAGTCACTGTGGTCCATGGTAAGATTTCGTAATGCCTCAGTAAGTTTAATCCGGAGACACAATCTAATAAAGGATTTGCATGCATGAATCTTTAATTTTGTTTCTTTATTATCTAAAAACATAACAAGCATCGCATGATACTTAAAATCGCTCCTCTGTTTACCAATGATGCTATTGTCCTCGGACTACTTATCGTGGTGCTCGCTCTAATATTCCATACGTCGAGCCTTTCTGCTCCTGCCTGGAAAAAGTTTTATACCTATGTCCCTGGCCTGCTTTTGGCCTATTTTCTTCCCGCCCTTCTCAATTGGCCCCTGGGTTTAATTGCCCCCCACTGGTATGATGATGGGCTTTTTTCACTGTTGGAAAGCTATAATCTAAGTCTAGCCTCAGGCCTTAGCTATGACGAGATCACCTCATTCCTTGCTGACAGTGGTGTTCCTGCAGATGAATACAAGGGCCTTCAGCGTCACTCACAATTATATTTTGTTTCGTCACGATACCTGCTGCCCGCCAGCTTAATATTGCTCTGTCTTGGCATCGACTTTAAAGGAATCAAACGCCTGGGACCCAAAGCACTCATCATGTTTTTCAGCGCCACTCTTGGTATTATACTCGGTGGCCCTATAGCTCTTCTGTTGGTATCTTCTTTTGCGCCGGATTTGTTGGGCGCCAACCCTTCTGATATATGGCGGGGCTTATCAACGGTTGCTGGAAGCTGGATTGGTGGGGGTGCCAACCAAACAGCGATGAAAGAAATATATGAGGTAAAGGATAATCTGTTTGGTACTATGATCGTGGTCGATGTTGTGGTAGCTAATATATGGATGGGTTTTCTATTGTACGGAGCCAATATATCGGATCGCCTCGATGCCTGGCTGAAGGCAGATAATTCTGCGATCGAAGATCTAAAAAAGCGGGTGGAAGACTACAGGGCCAGCATCACCGAGATGCCTACCACCCCGAAGGTCTTTGTTTTACTTGCTATTGCTTTCGGTGGCGTTGCCCTCTCACATTGGGGCGCTGATGTAATAACACCCATTATGGAAAGCTTTAAGGAAAGTCTCGACAAAATGCGATTGAACTCACTGATGTCAGGCTTTTTCTGGCTCATAGTAATCAGCACAACCTTTGGTCTTTTATTATCATTAACGCGTTTTCGAAAACTGGAAGGAATAGGAGCTTCCCGCTGGGGCTCAATCTTTATATACATCCTGGTGGCCACGATAGGAATGAAAATGAACCTGGGCGAGGTTTTCAAAAACCTGGGTCTTTTTGCTATTGGTATTGCCTGGATGTTGACGCACGTTATCATACTTATCGCTGTTGCTAAAATTATTCGCGCACCTTTCTTCTTTGTTGCCGTGGGCAGCCAGGCCAATGTCGGGGGTGCTGCTTCTGCCCCTGTTGTTGCCTCTGCGTTCAGCACCAGCCTTGCGCCAGTTGGCGTTTTGATGGCCGTTCTGGGTTATGCCC
>RFSX01000107.1 GCA_009923745.1 Chitinophagia bacterium | reverse complement strand
GAGTTGAATTTGCAGTAGACGTCTCATGGCGAACACACATAATACCGACTACTATGTCTAAACCCAGAGTCATAAAGGAATTTGATAAGCTGGAAGAAAACATCCAGCAGGCTGTTTTCCAAAAATATCCCTATGGATTTGACAGGCATATCATAACCTTTAAAAACCATAAAAATCAACTCCTAAGTGCACTGCCTTTCGAAACCGATGATCGTTATTATATGATCAAAATGACAAGGGCGGAAGCCAATGAAATTGCCCAGGCATGGGATGATGACGACACAGATAACGATGACAATTCTCTTGATGAAATTGAAGAAATCACCGGTGATGAAGACATCGATGATGACGATTAGTACCAACTAAAATCCCCGTTCAGGCAAGCTCATGCCCTATAGATGCCTCCAGCAAGGCATACCAGTCGTTTCTTTCCATTTTTATAGCGGTTGCTTTCAAGGCAGATTTAATTCTTTCTATTTTACTTGTCCCCAGTACAGGTATGATACCAGCAGGATGTGTTGACAACCAGCTCAATAAAATTTGGTCTTCGCGGCACTCATATTTTTTTGCCAGCTGCTTGACCTTCTGTTGGATACCTTTCGTGCGTTTGTCAGGGTTGGATTCGAATATTTTACCACCACCCAATGGTGACCAGGCTGTAATAGCAATAGATTTTTCTTTACAGTAATCCAGACTTCCATCTTCAAAGGCATCGGGATGGTTTACCGAAATTTCCATCTGGTTTACATCAAGCTCAATTTTTGACTGAAGGTAAGACATCTGTGACCGTGTGTAATTGCTGACCCCGAAGCGAATTACCTTACCGGCCGATTTCAAGGCGTTAACTGTCTCACTCACCTCCTCCGCATCAAGCCAATAATCAGGTCTGTGCAGAAGCAGATATTCAATCTGGTCAACACCAAGATTTTGTAAAGACCGGTCCACTGAATCTTTAATATGTTTGGCCGAAGAATCATAATACTTCAATGGATAGCTGTTGCGTCCATCGACAGGCATCATGATGCTGCATTTTGTGGTTAATCGGATCCTCGATTTTAAATCAGGACGCTTTTTAATGACACGGCCAAACTCCTCTTCCGTCGTGTAGCCACCGTAGATATCGGCATGATCAAAATCATTCAAGCCGAGATCCAGGCATTCGTCGATAAACCGTTCATAATCCGAACTTGAAAAGGCGGCTCCCCATGATCCCAAGCGCATAGTGCCCACTATCACTTTTGAAAAAGACATAGATATTAGATTTTTCCCTCAAAATAATTAATGCTGACAGTAGCCAAGTCTGATTCTGGAAATCTACAAGAAGCATCTTGGTTCAATTGTAATCCAACAGATTCAGCTAATGCTCTGAAAATTTTAAGTTCCAAAATATATTGATCCGAATAACCATGGGTAGCATTATATGCTGTAGCCGGTGTTTTACCCAAATTTTCTGATATCAAGGAAGGTGAAATTGTATGTAATTCGATGGCAAGCAGTCCAAATTTATTGATGTAAGGCTTCCATAACTCAAGGTGTTGGCGTAAGTTTTCTTCCAATGCATTATTATTTATCCTCATACCTTTATAGGCAAAAGCACCTTGCGATGTACTTGTTTTTATTCTTTTTGCTTTTGGAATATCCTTCCATATTCTGTTGTGATCCAAGAAAGTTCTGACATTTAGTAGATCCTCCAAGAGAATTTTAAAATTGTCCTTTAAATCCTGTGCCAAGCTTTGAGGATCGCCAATATCACCCCATACCAATTTTGCCCAGATTTCTGATTTTATAATGTTCCTTCTAGTTACTTTAAGAGCACTTTGATTAAAATCCGCACCTACAAGAATTAATGGATGATCTTCCAAATGCGCTCCTCTTAATGTTTGCAATGAAATAACATTATATGCATGAATCAGAAAAGCCCCATTACCGCATCCCATATCCAGAATTCCTTTAGGTTGCTCATGTAGAGGCCTGTTGAATATTTCAATTAAAACCTCATCCATTTTTTTAAAATAGCTGGAATGAGCTCCTCCAGAACCCCAAACATTCATTTCCCTGTCAACATGTTGCTCTTCCTTTGAAGAATCTATATCACGAATATGATTTGAGTTTCCAAAAATAAGTTGATCGAGCCGTCTAAGTGTTGGAATATAGGAAACAGTAACACCATAAGCTGATGCCCTACGAGCAAAGAATAGTCCCTTCTCTGTGAAGCTGTAATTTTCATTGTGTTTTTTAAACCAGCCTAAGAAAACAAAAAAATCAAGGAGGCTGGAAAAACTTTCCACATCTTCATGAAACTCTGAGGGATGAAAACTTGACTCTAAAAAATACTTGTGAAACATGCCATTCATACCTAAAGCGACAATAGTTGGTCCAACTAATATTCCTTCAATGTGCTTAAGGATTTGATACTCTATTGTCCCCTCAACTACAGATTCAAGATCATAATTATTCTTGTAGCTGTTAATTATTGTTTTTAGATATAAAAAGGGTTCTTTCTCAAACTTGCGTCGATGAAAACGAGCAGAAAACTTCATTAGCCCCACCACATCTTCATATAACTTAAACGATTTGAATGCTGCATTACTGTTCTGGTTTACAGTATACTCTATAGTATCATTTTCATTATTGATCTTGTAATCGATCCATCCTTGTGATGACAATGTATGCAGCGCAACATTCAAATACCCTTCATTTGCTTTAAATCTGCGTGCCAGACTTTTTATCTCTACTGTGCCTTTTTCGAGGATATAATCCAATACAGAGTTTGAATATAGACTATATGCGGTCGGAGCTGTAACAATACCATCTAGATGTCTAAAAATATCGGCGCGCAATGAATTCTTTACTTGTCTATCGAGCATAAAACTTCTTTACTAATTAGTATCCAATTATTTCTTTGGCTTTACTGCAGATCTTCGTAATTGGCCATAATAGGCTTAGACTCTATTTTGGATTCTACAGGATCCACTCCTCTGAATACAGAACCATGTTCAAACCAGGATTTTGGAGCAGGAGCACCCCACAGCGTCTGACGCCTTGTATCTCTCAAGTCCCAGCCCAGTGGCTCCCAATCCGGATCTACAGTCAGATAATCCGATGTAAAAGGTTCTATCCTGTGACCATCCGGATCAAGGACATAAAGGAAGAATGCATTGCTTATACCATGCCTGCCCGGGCCCCTTTCAATATTTTCAACAAAGCCCTCTGCTGCCATAACGTCAAGCAAATGGATGATATGATTGACACTGGCTGTCCATATCCCTGCATGATGCAGTCTCGGACCTTTGCCATTTGTCAGTGCCATATCATGCACATTACCCTTTCTATGCGTCCAGGCAGCCCACATATCACCTTTTTGTGTCAAGGTATACTCCGTCAATTTGAATCCAAGCTGTCCTACAAAGAATTCATAGGTCGATTGGCAATCTGGTGTAAAGCAATTGATATGATCAAATCGTAAAGGAGTCAGGCCTTTGTGCTTGGCATAATCCCGCATCATAGTTGGAACTTTGGTCTGATGCGCATGGAATTCAACAGGCAAACCAATAGGCGTCTTCACTGCCAATGTTCTTTCCTCTGCATGCTTGTCTACAAATTCTGCGTACAGTCCCAAACCCTTGAAATGCCTTTCCATCATATCCAGATCCTTGTCAAAGGCTACTTTAAAGCCTAGTGTATAGACTTCAGACTTTCCGGTTTCATGAAAGACCAAACAATGGTGGTTCTGTTCTTCAACACCTCTGAGGTAAAGTGATTTTTCGGTTTCTTCACTAACAATAAATCCCATTATATCCACATAGAATTTTTTTGTAGCCTTCAAATCCTTTACGGCATATTCAATATGTGAACAACGAATGACATTGAACGGAAGACTGTAATTGGTATCTATCAGGGCCATGAAAATCTGTTTTTATTATTTAATTAATCCAACACTACTTTTTACCCAGTTGAGGTACTGTATGCGTGTCATATGCTATGCTTATGTTTTTGGTTTCCATATAAAATTCGAAGCTGTACTCACCACCATCGCGACCTATGCCCGAGTATTTAACACCTCCAAATGGCGTAGGCAGGTGGCGCACATTCTCAGAATTCACCCAGACCATACCGGCTTCAACATCACGAGCCATCCTTTGAGCCCGGCCTGTATCTTTAGTCCAGATATAAGCTGTAAGACCATATCTTACCGAATTAGCAATCTGGACAGCTTCTTCTTCTGTACTAAATTTCATAACGGACAGGAATGGTCCAAAAACCTCCTCCTGGCCAATCCGCATTTCTGGTTTTACACCTTCTACGAGAGTGGGTTTCACATAACAGCCTTGTGCCAACTTTCCACCAGGAGCTTTTCCTCCTGCGAGGATTTTAGCACCTTCTTCCTGTGCCAGATCGGCATAAGAAAGCACCTTTGACTGATGAGATTGGTGAATAAGGGGTCCCACTTCTGTATGAGGATCAAGTGGATGCCCAAGTTTTAGATTATTGACCCGCTCTGTAAGGCGCTTTACGAATTTGTTGTACACTTTACGTTGGAGTAACAACCTTGAAGAACTGGTACATCGTTCGCCATTCAGACTATACTTCATGAAAACAACGGCATCCAATGCTCTTTCAAGATCAGCATCATCAAAAACTATGACCGGGTTTTTTCCTCCCAGTTCAAAATGCACTCGTTTGAGTGTAGAGGCTCCCTGTCGCATGATATGCATACCCGTCGTTGTCTCACCTACAAAGGCCACTGCTTTGATGCCTGGATGCTCTGTAAGCGACTTACCCGCAGACTCACCCATTCCTTGTATCGTATTCCATACTCCTTTAGGCAATCCTGCCTCATGTGCAATTCTGACAAGCAACTGGGCCGTCACCGGACTGAATTCTGCCGGCTTGTGGACAACCGTACACCCTGCTGCCAGTGCTGGTGCTATCTTCCATGTGCTGAGCATGAAAGGTGTATTCCATGGCGTAATGACCCCGATAGGTCCGATCGGCTGCTTCATGGTGAAGTTGACATGATGCGTATCCGGTGTAGAAAGTCCATTCGCGGCATCTATAGTCTTTTCGGCAAAATACCTAAAATTGGCAGCTCCCCTTATGGCTGCCTTTTTGGTAAACCTTAGCGGTTGACCTGTATCCCAGGACTCAAGAAGAGCGATTTCCTCTGCATATTTTTCTATCTGATCTGCAAGTTTCAAAAGAATTCCTTTCCTCTTCTTGTGATCCATTTTCTTCCAGGTCTCAAAGGCTTCCAATGAAGATTTGACCGCTTTGTCAACATCTCTGTGATCACTGGATACCACTTCACAAATAAAACTGCCATCTACCGGAGAGTGGTTTTCAA
This sequence comes from Chitinophagia bacterium, assembly GCA_009923745.1. Lineage (GTDB taxonomy): Bacteria > Bacteroidota > Bacteroidia > Chitinophagales > Saprospiraceae > RFSX01. Next base: position 235 of record RFSX01000107.1, on the reverse strand, counting down.
AACTCTTGCGTCCAGTTGCTGCGTATTCCCTGCCGTTTATATAATTCTTAATACCTCCAGATGTATGTTGCTTCAGTATTTTTCTAAGTTTTCGCAAATTCTTCTCGAGCATATTGTTTGTCTTTTATTTCTTGATCAATGAAATTCCAAAGTTACGCTCAATAGCGCACAAAGGCTTGTATAAAAATGTAAATATTATTGTACAAATTTACAATTGATTCGCCATGAAACCCGA
>RFSX01000106.1 GCA_009923745.1 Chitinophagia bacterium | reverse complement strand
TACGAATTTACAAAAAAATAAAAAAAATATCTTAAAAATCCATATTTTACGCTATTTATAATTTAAAATCACTAAAAAATCTTAAAATATTGGTGATTTAAACTTATTGACATGAAGAATGCGTTGGATATCTTTCAAAAGATAACAAAAGAACTTTTGGAGGATGAGAAGAAACACCCTGTAGCCGAATACATACCTACATCTGATTTATTTTCCAGACTTGACCTTGAACTCACCGATAATCCTATCAGTGATGAAGCATTTGAAAGAATTTTAAGAGATCTCATTTTTGCTTCGCCACGCACAGCCACCACAGGTTTTTTTAATCAATTATTTGGTGGGCGAAACTCTAAGGCGATACTTGGAGAATTGTTATCCGTTATTCTGAATAATAGTATGTACACCTATAAGGCCGCTGGCCCACAGATTGGTGTTGAAAAGAATATCCTAAGGACTGTATGCAATATGATTGGATGGGATGAGAATTCTGATGGCACATTGGCACCAGGAGGTTCTATGACTAATTTTATGTCCATGGTAATGGCACGTGATGCTGCTTCAGCTGCAGTACGTAATAAAGGGTTGACTGAAAGAATGGTTGTCTATTCATCCAAAGAATCACATTACAGTATTCCAAAGAATGCTGCATTCTGCGGGATAGGGCGTGACAATGTGCGCTATGTTTCAACAGATAAAGAAGGAAGGATAAATGTTCAGGAATTGGAATCAGCAATCGAGAATGATATTCAGAATGGCCTCCTTCCAGTATTAGTCAACTTGACTGCAGGTACGACGGTATTAGGTGCATTTGATCCGATTATCCTAGTTGCTGATATCTGCAAGAAACATAAAATATGGTTGCATATAGATGGAGCGTATTGTGGCTCCGTTATTTTCAGTAAGAAGTACAAACACCTTGTGCAGGGTGTTGAGCTGGTAGATTCATTCAGCTTTAACGCGCATAAAATGCTTAGCACACCATTGTCTTGTTCGATCATTGTTGTAAAGAATAAGAAGCATCTATACGACTCATTTTCAAATGATGCAAACTATTTGTACCAAACGCATCATGATGAATTTAATTTAGGAAAGACCTCTCTTCAATGCGGAAGAAGAAATGATGCGCTCAAATTTTGGGCACTATGGAAAAGTGTAGGGACGACGGGATTGGAAGATATTGTGGATCATCAATTTGCCTTGGCAGATACGGCCCGGAACTATATCAGAAATCATGATGATTACACTTTATACAGTTATGATAATTCCGTATCAATTTGTTTTAACTATAAGGGAATACCTGCTCGTGATATTTGCACTGCCTTATATGAATATTCTAATTTACTTGTAGGTTATGGGTCATTCAGGGATACTGAGTTCATTCGATTAGTAACTGTGAATGCTTCCAACAGTCATGAGGATATACGCCATTTTTTCAGCACAATGGAAGACTTTGTTGCAAAATCAGATTTGCTTCAAAGCAGAGCTGTGCAAGAGCAAGTCCATTAACAAAGAAATAGACTAGAATATGGTAGATTTACCCAAGATTATAGCCCTAGGTCTTTATATACTTATACTTTTTCTGATAGGTGTCATTGCATCCAGACGTGTCAAAAGCATGAGCGATTACTATGTTGGAGGCAAGAAAATGGGCTTTTTGGCTGTCGCCTTTTCAGCTAGAGCAACAGGTGAATCAGGTTGGTTATTAATAGGCCTGACAGGAATGGGTGCCATTTCGGGGTTGTCTACCTACTGGGTCGTAGTGGGTGAAGTTTTAGGTGTGGCTATTTCATGGTGGTTTATGGCAAAGCGATTCAAACGGAAATCCGATCAATACAATGCCATTACGGTACCCGATTATCTTGAAGCCCATTTTAAGAGCCAAAGAAAAAACCTGCGAATAATAGCTTCTACCATATTATCGCTTTTTGTTGTGATATATGTCGCCTCTCAAATAGATGTTACTGGAAAGGCTTTCGAATCAATGATGGGTATTGAATACTTTACGGGTGCTATCATTGGCTTCTTGATTGTATTGGTATATATTTTCATCGGAGGATTTGTGGCGGCTGTATGGTCTGATATGTTTCAGGGAATACTAATGTTCATTGGTCTTGTATTGTTACCAATTGTCGTGTTCTTTTCCATGGATGGCACTGACTCAATATTAACGAGTTTAAATCAGATAGACCCAAGCCTCACCAAAATCTGGGGCACCAGTGATGATATCTGGATGAATGTGGCGACAATGCTAGGGTTTGCAATGATAGGTCTCGGGTTTTTAGGTTCACCGCAGGTATATGTTCGTTTTATGTCTGTTAAGGATGAAGCTGAAATTGACAAGGGCAAGTGGGTAGCTGTTGGTTTTACCTTATTGACAGATGCCGCAGCAGTTACCATAGGGATTTTAGCGAGAATACTTTTTACCGAAAGTGGCCAAGATCCCGAGATAATTTTAGGCAATATGGGTGAAAATGTGCTGTCTATTATGACAGAGAATTTCCTGCCTTATGCTTTGGTAGCTATCTATGTCGCTGTTGTTTTATCTGCAATTATGTCCACTATCGATTCTTTGCTGGTCATTGCTTCAAGTGCAATTACGAGGGATTTTTATCAGAAGGTGTTCCATCCAGAAATACCTGATAAAGACTTGTCGGGCATGACAAGAAAAGTGACCTTTATAATGGCCTTATTGGCATTGGCCCTTGCTCTCATAATTGCGATGACATCACCAACCAGGACAGTATTCTGGCTGATTATATTTGGCTGGTCAGGGATTGCTGCCTCTTTCTGTCCTGTCATTATTCTTTCTCTCTTTTGGAAAGACTATTCAGAATCTGGTGCCATAGCCTCCATGATTACAGGGTTCCTATGTGTGCCGTTTTTCAAGTTTGTTGTACCTGGAATTGATCGTGTCGGACCCTACTTTGAGCAGCTGGATGTGTTAGCACCATCCTTTTTAATTTCGATTATAATGGGTTGGGTATTTACTAAGTTGTATCCAAGAAGTATTAAAATATAATATCTATTTGTATAAAAGGAAAAAGCCCCAAAAGACGGGGCTTTCGAGGCTTTTAAGTTGACCCACTAGGACTCGAACCTAGAATGTCTGAACCAAAATCAGATGTGTTGCCAATTACACCATGGGTCACTGACGATACTTCGCATGTCAGCGTTTACTGACATTTTAAAGCATATCATTAATTCTTAGGATTTGCCATTGCAAATGAATAACTGCATCATGAAGATACTCATCGAATTCATTTTTGGGCTTGCGTCCTTTCAAACGCAGTGGCGAAATTATAATATTTATCCTTTAATGGAAATAGCATTGGGCAATTTTTTATGTAACCAGCTGGTAGATATCTTTCAAATGACGTCCTTCGCCATTAATATCAAGTCCATAACCTATAATGAAGCATGGTGGGATCTCCCTGCCCAGGTAGTCAATAGGAATAATATCGTTGTGTACTTCGGGCTTACTGAATAAGGCACAAACCTTTAATGATACAGGTTTTTGACCCTTTATTTTTCCTATGAATGCGTCTATAGTCAATCCTGTATCTATGATATCCTCTACCACTAGGATGTGTTTGCCCTCTGTTGATGCGCTGAGCTCTAGAAGATGTTCCACCTTACCACGGCTTTTGGTCCCCTCATAGGATTTGATTTTTACAAAATCAAGCTTATGGTCAAAGCGCAGGCGCCGCACGAGATCCGCAACAAATATGAATGAACCATCCAGGATGCTGACTATGACTATTTCTTCTTTTTTATCCGCATAATCATTATTGATCTGCTCCGCCAATACTTTGACCATTTCTCTGATCTCAATTTCATCTATGAAAGTTTCAAACTCTTTACCAAAGTATGTACGCTTTGTTATCATAGGCCAGCCTGGTCTATCAAATATACAAGACTTGTTATTGCCGCGGCACCCAATTTCAATTCTCTTTCGTTGACATTCCTGTAAACATCTTCAGTAGTATGGTGAAAATCAAAATATCGTTGCCCATCAGGCTTGAACCCAATCAGTAGGCCACCTTGCGATTTTAAAGGATTGATGTCAGCGCCACCACCTCCCGGTTTGAGGTATAAGTCATAGGGGTCAAAAAAGACATCAAAACTCTGCAGCTTGGCCAAGTATTTCGGAAATACATCCGGTTCTGCACTGCATCCAAAACCGCGAGGAGAAAAGCCGCCACTGTCAGACTCGATCGCCGCCAGGTGAAATTCACCTCTCCGGTTCGACTCTTCGGCGTAAGTCTTGCCGCCGCCAAGGCCATTTTCTTCATTCATGAACATGACACAACGCAAGGTCCGCTTAGGTCTGTAATCCAAGGCATCAAGTGTATGGAATACCTGCATAGAGTGCACACATCCAGATCCATCATCATGCGCACCGCCTCCTACATCCCAGGAATCCAGGTGTCCGCCTACAAGGATGATTTCATCGGGATATTCAGAGCCTCGTATTTCAGCAACTACGTTATAGGATATGGTATCAGGCAGAATTTGCGAGGTATTTCTCATATATACAGTGAGGGGCACCTCTTTTAGTGCATTCGAAAGATAGTCGGCATCATTCGTGCTGATGGCAATGGAAGGTATGGGCTCAATGCCCTCAGCATATGTTTGTACTCCTGTATGAGGAAAGTCGTCCCGGTTCGTTGTCATAGACCGCACTAACACAGCTACTGCACCATATTCGGAAGCCCTGGACGCACCATGAACACGCTGGTCCACAGCTTCTCCATAAGCGTAGCCCGTATTTATTCTTGCCATATTCATCGGGCGATTGAAAAACACAATTTTTCCTTCGATAGCTTCCCGCCCCAGTATGTGCAATGTATCCAGGCTGAATACTTCGATAACCTCAGCTTCCAGACCTTCTTCGCCAGTCCCTATTGTATTGCCCAGTGCCAGGGCCTTGAGACGTCTTGTTTCAGACTCATTGCGTATTTCCACAATTTCCTCATCACCACGGACCCATCTTGGAACACGACATTCCTGTTTGTATACAGTATCAACCAGTGCAATTCTGTTCAAAACATTATAGGTATAGTCCACCGCTTCAAGGGATTCTGGACTGCCAGCCAGCCGGCCCCCGATCTCATCTGAAAGGTATTTTAGCCAGCTGTGACAGTTTCCTTTCGTCAAGCTATGCTCAAATACAGCCTTAATAAAAAAAGCCGCCTCATCTTGTGGAATACCCGGTTCCAGGCCAACTATGGGCCTCAACTCCTCAGAAACGGCTTTTTGACTGAACGAAATTTGGCAAATAGCCAAAAAGATGAAAATTATCAAATATTGAGTCTTATGCATTAGAATATGTTTGACAGGATCAAAATTATTTCTTCTTTTCAAAAATGCTTTGGATGAGTCAGAATATATTTTCTACCTTCATAAATGAATTGCAACAATTCAATTTGGTTTCATTTGGTTAGGGTCGAGGTAGTGCTTTGCATTACCTCTTTTTTTTTGCCTGCCCCTAAATTATTCTTTTCTTACTAATTTGTACAAATCTGCATTTTTATAGTCTTGAAGAAAATGACTTTTTGTCTATTTATTCCTCCATCAAA
>RFSX01000105.1 GCA_009923745.1 Chitinophagia bacterium | reverse complement strand
ATATGTTTGTCATATTAAACGCATGGACCTACAATTAACAATATTAAAGCTATTCCAGTTGTTAAGTCTTCAATGAGAAAGTATTTATACATAAGATGTCTCCGCGTATTTCTGTTATTAAACGTCTCCTGTATCTGTGCAAGTGCACAGACGATGTTGAGCCACAGCAGTAAAATTATGGAAGTTTACACCGATGAACGTGGCCAGACTCTGGTTCTTGATGAAAACAAAAAGCTCAGTTTGTACACCAGTAATTTTCGTTCTTCAATTTTGAATGAGGGTACAGATCCGGGCCAATGGATTTCAAGGGACAGTCATTTGTATTATATAAAGGATAGCTGTTTGTAAGAACGCATCAAAGTCATATCGTAAATCTTGACTTTATTAAAGCTTTTGAAGACATAACCTTCACGTCCATCTACTATTCCTTTGACCCAATTTCCTTCCAGCCATTCAATGCGTTGAATGCCCTGTACCGTATCAATGATATGTACTTCTTCGCCATACCCCACAATTTTAACGAGCTTGGCGGAAAGACTTGGAGCAGTACGCATTTTTACGCCTGAAATAGCAACGACTTTTTGGGGTTCCTGGAATGTGTTGGCTACTGCCTGAAATTCAAGGCTGGTGAAAGCTAGTATTAACATGATGATCTTTTTCATGGCAAGTGGATTTAGGTGGTATAAATGATTAACAATTCAATGTTATATCTAAAACGCTTGCCGTGCCTTGGTCAATGAGTATCCCTAAGCAAGTAATTATTATCCGTCGGAAATTTCTTCAGCGACAGGGTATTTGACAAACTGAACCAGGAAGACGGCGAGGAACAACATGAGGTAATACATAAAAAAGCGCCAAGTGGTCATGATGAGTGGCAGGAGATCTTTAGGTATCTGCTTCTCAAATATCAGGTAGAAAGTGGCCTCGGCTCCACCTGATGCGCCAGGTGTTGGAATGAACATCATCGTGAGATAAATGATATACTGCTGCAGGTAAACCTGGAAGGCTTTGAAGTCAATATCCAGTGCGACAAGAAGAATGATGAGTACACTGAATCGGCAAAGCCATTGTGTAAATAATATGGTAAGACTGACCAGGAGATAGCGCAAGCCATTCTGGCGCACCTGGTTGAAGCTGGCGATCATTTCCTTCCAACCGCCCTTGAATTCATGTATAAGTCTTGACCATGCCTTTCGATACTTTGAAGGGATAAACCTGTATTCTTTTAGGAAAGGTATGTACTTGAACAGAAGATATAAGATAATCAAGCTTAAAAATATCAGAGCAAAACCAGACCTATTCTCTTTGGCTGATTGAATGATGGATCGAAATATCCTGAAGATGCTGTTACGTGCATGAAAGAAGGCAATAATTACGACTGTGCTGTACATGATAAAGTCTTCCAGGCCATTGAGTAGGGTGAGGAATCCCGCTTTGCCGGTACTCAGTTTGTTTTTTATCAGCAAAGCCATTTTAATCGGACCGCCACCAATGATCGTTGGTGTAATGGCAGCGCCCAATTCAGTGTACACAGCGATGCGCAAAGCATCACGGTATTTGAATTGATGTCCCAGGTAGCGCGTCCAGATGACCAGGCGTACAGCGTGACCAAACCAATTGTAAAGTAAGCAACACAAAATCAAGATGACGTATGGAATCTTGATGCGTGATAGGTAAGCAAAGACATTTTGCTCATTGGTTAGCAAGAGAAAAATCAGGTGGGCTACGATACCAAAACTGATCACGATGACAAGCGAATTTATCGTCTTGTCGAGATTGAAAGATAGCTTTGTGGTGCCTTGTGTATTCAAAATATACCGCTTATCTGATCTCCCGCATGATATGCATGAATTCAGATGTAATCATGGCGGTAGCTCCCCACAAGATATCATTTTGGAGTTTATAGTAGGGCATATTGCGCATGATATAGTTGCGTACCTTGTAATCCTTGTTTGCAAGAGCTTCTTTACTGGAGAGGTAACTCAGCTTTTCGGTGATCACATAGTTGACTTCGGATTCCTGAAGCTTAAGCGCAGGCTTATGATCAATAAAGCTGACAACAGGCTGTACGTGAAAATTGCTGACAAAGACATAAAGGGGACTTAGAGTCCCCAACACCTCGGTTTTGAATTTGCTGACGCCGATTTCTTCTTCGGTTTCACGAAGGGCTGTTTCAATAAGATCTTGATCGCCTTCTTCTTCCTGACCTCCTGGAAAACTTATTTGACCTCCGTGCTTGTCATTAGGATTTTTGTCTGGACGTTTTATAAAGAAAAGTCCCAGCTCACCAGTATCCTCGGGGAAAAGGAGAAGGTTGACGCCGGCCTTTTTAGCGCTATCAGAATCTTCTATGTATCGATTTGTTTGGACAGGAGACAGCAGCTTTTGAGCTTTCCATCCCGGTAGGGGGGAGGCGAGACGTTCTCTAAGTGCATCTAATTGTTTGATATCCATCTTTAGAGAAAACACTTGTGAGGGCATGAAGTTTATTCCTGTGGTGCAGAGTATTTGTAAGTAGTGAATATTTATTGGAATTAAAATATATTTGCAGTCCTGATTTTACTGCCCAAGTGCTGGAATTGGTAGACAGGCATGGTTGAGGGCCATGTGTCCGTATGGGCGTGGGGGTTCGACTCCCCCCTTGGGCACAACAAACCCCTGCAGGCTTAGTGTGCAGGGGTTTTGTTTTTTTCTTCCTATCGAAATGCCCAAATGCTTTTATTCCGTTAAATTGGTGTGATTATAAAACAGCTTGCCCAATAAATAACTCAAATGAAAAAACACATCTTATTACTACTAACTATTGGATCCATCTTTTCTTTCTGCCAAAAATTATCAGCACAATCGGGTGTATTCGAAACAGAAATTTTGGATACGGTCTATTCAGAATTACTTGAGGAGTATCGAGAGTTCTGGGTTAAATTTCCTGAGAATTATAGGCCCAACAGTAATGTAAAATATCCTGTGGTTTATTTGCTGGACGGCTTTTCTCTGAAAAAAAGTTTGGAATCCGTATATGATAATTATTGGGGACATTATTTGCCTCACATGATTCTGGTCGGGGTTTCAAATAGGAAGCACAGGAATAGAGATTTAACGACTTCACAAGTGAGTATGAGGCGAGGGGCTGTTATGAATGACGATACGGGCGGCGCTGAAAACTTTACTCGATTTATTGAACATGAACTGATTCCATACATTGATAATAAGTACCCCACTACACCTTACCGCACGTTGATTGGACATTCTTTTGCAGGCTTGTTTACAGTAAACATGTTGATAAACCATAAGCATGTTTTTGAAAATTATATTGCTATAGATCCAAGTATTGAATGGGATGATCAAAAATTATTGAAGGAAGCAAAGCAAAAACTTGATTCAGAAAATTATGAAGGCAAATCTCTTTTCGTTTCATTAGCGGCAGAACAGCTGCACATGTGGAATGAAGAAATAACCATGGAGAATATTATGGACGACACGTCAGAATTCACTTTGTTTGCGCGCTCGATCATCGAGTTTTCAAGTTTTGCTGAATCTCGAAAACAGAGTGGATTAAATTTTTCATGGAAGGTTTACAATGAGGATTTACATGGTACCGTTCCGCTCCCTACAATAAGAGATGGACTGATTTTTCTTTTTAAATGGTACCAATTTAAATCTCCTCAAAAGTATAATAACCCGGAAACTACAGTAGAGGAACTGACGGAACTATTGGACACGCAAGGCGAAATATATTCAAAGCATTTTGGTTATTCCTTCCCGCCAATGATTGAGGAAATGTTTAGCGGATATGGTTATATGAATTTGCAAATGGAGCAGCCCGAAAAAGCGTTTATGTTTTTCAAAATGTATATTGATTATTATCCCCAAAGTGCAAGCGCTCACAGTTCAATGGCTGATTATTATGAGACCAAAAATGACCAGGCCACTGCTATAAAATATCTAAGCAAGGCATTTGAATTAAGTGGAGACGATACTTATAAAGAAAGGATGGATGAGTTGAAGGAAAAGAACTGAGCCTATTTCAGGACTTCAGCTATAGATAAATTGAATCATTCTTTTTAATTCTCAAACCCTAGTTCAACTATTCTTAATTTTTGTTTGCCGGGGTCAATGCTGCCGTCACCTCGGCACAGTTCAGGCAGGATTCAAGACTTTGAGTAATCTTCAAGACTTCATTTTGCTTCTGTAGTACTACAGACCATAGAACTTGTCCTAAACTTTGGGGTAACTCCAAAGGACTAAAATCATTTAAATATATATCACTTTAGTATTAGCATTTTTTTAGTCGCCGTGAATTTATCAGTAGTTAGTGCATAATAAATAATACTGTTGTTTGTATTTAGTTTTGATGCATTAAGTTCAAAGTTGTTAATTCCTTTTTGACCATTTAATTTGATTATGTACAGCAGCTTTCCTGAGACATCGAAAAACTCCATTTTAACTAGTTCGTTTGCTGGCAGGGTATACGAAATAGTAGTTTTGTCTTTAAATGGATTGGGGGAGTTCTGAAGTAGGTTGTATTGTTCTTTTTCCAAGGATGAAGAGGTCGATATATCAATTACTTTTAATTCTTCACCCAAGTATGCTTCTGCTTTAGTGATATCTGAATTAATTTGAATTTTGTCACCCACTTTTTGGGATACAAGTGCTTTAAGTTGAAGCGTTAATATTGTGCCAACCCCTAATGCAAAACGTTCATTACAGCTTAAGGTTAATCGATCACTCATTATACCTAGATTCCCCTCATTGAATCCAGCCCCATCAATATTTAAGAGTTCAAATCCAGGTATTGCTAATGTCAACTGATATGCAACCAATTCAGATGAGTTAGAATAGAGCTGCAAATCTATTACTTCACCGGCCCCAATGTGTTTGTCATCATAAATTAGATCAATAACATTTAAAGAAACAGCTTCTGGTCTTTTTTGGTCAAGTGTAGTTATTGCACTATTGTTAACATCTCCTATTTTTAGGGCAATAAGGTCTGCTTCATCATAATCATCGGCAAGGTTTTCAAAATTAAGAGATCTATTGTATGCCCATGGATTATCAAGAGATAATTTTTGATTTGAATCAACTGAAATCCAACTGTTAGTTTCTGGCAATTCTTTATAAATACCCAGAATTAACTTCCTTAATTCGATAAGGTCTAATGCTGTGATCTGATTGTCATTGTTGACATCAGCTGCTATCATTTTGTATGGGCTATCTAAGTATTGTAGGCCAAGAATATGTCTTTGAATTAAAACTAAATCTAAAGTACTGACGCCATTCAAATAGTCTTCATTACTATAAGCAACTATTGAATAGTCAGAGTTAGTTATCAATGAATTGAAGGCATAATCACCTTCTTTATCAGAAGCGCCAAATTTTGGAAATCCCGGTAAATCACTTGTTATTTGAGTTGTTAAATTCTCAACAGGTTGCTTTTGCTCAGTTGCTATGTGTCCTGATAATTCACTGGAATTAGATGAATTATTATTAACCAATCTAATATTAACAAGACAAAAATCATTATTACCGGTCTCATCCCATACGAAAATAGGCGCTGTAATGATACCAACAGAATCAGCATCTTCACTTTTAAATACTTTACTAGCACTTCTTAGACCTGGCTCCCATCTGTGGGTATCACCACCGTAGTCATCTATCTTCTCATAGTCACCA
>RFSX01000104.1 GCA_009923745.1 Chitinophagia bacterium | reverse complement strand
CCTAATCCATATCCCTAATTCATACGACACAACTAAATCCGTTCCTATTGTGATGAATTTTCATGGGTTTAGTCAAAGTGTAAGTGATTACATAATTGAAGCTGATATGCGCTCATTGGCTGAATCAGACACATTTATTTTAATCTATCCTCAAGGAAGTTATTTGAATGGATATTCTCAATGGAATGCCTGTCCAATTGGAGGAGACAATAAAAGTGATGTTGATGATTTTGGTTTTGTTGAAGACCTTATTGAGGAGATTTCATCTCAGTATAATGTAGATATGGAGAGAATTTATGCCGTTGGGTATTCAAATGGTGGTATGATGGCATATGGGCTTGCGAACATTGGATTGATTTTAATAATACAACGACAAATCCAATTATAAGCACTGAGGATAGTGGAGGTATGGTAATTGAACATTATGTCTATGACCAAGGAGATAACTCAGTTTCTGTGGAACATTATAAATACATTGGAGGTAAACATGTTTGGGATATCGGAACTTTTCAGGGTCAGAATACGTCTGAATTGGTTTGGAATTTTGTATCACGATATGACATAAATGGGAAGCGATAAGTTTACTCTTAATTAAAAATTATTGTTAAACCTAATCCACCAAAAGAAGAAGTTGTGCTGCAACTTTGAACAATAGGGGGAGCGGTCATCAGCATGAAAGAGACAGCTATCGACACGTATTCCTCCTTTTGAATTCAGTCCTGTGTGGATAGCCAGAACATAGGCCATAGGGACCTGGGCAAGCTACATAAAAACACAAGTAAGCCATGCAGGTCTTACCGTATTAACATGGCCTTGACCACCCTTATTGCACGCTCAAATAATTTAAAAAATTGCTTAAGCCTAATGTGTTTTATATCTTGTGGAGCCTAAATCTGTTATGCTCAAAACCTCTGAAATAAGGCACAGCTACAAGGGAACACAAAGATTCACTTTTCCCGAGATCAAATGCGATGAATCCTCAAGTTTGATGATTCTCGGAAAGTCGGGCGTTGGTAAAACCACTCTCCTGCATATTCTTGGTGGTATGTTCAAACCGTTGAGTGGTGATGTTTCAATAAACGGAACTTCGATTTATACACTCAGAGGAAACAACCTTGATACATTCAGGGGACAAAATATTGGCATCGTTTTTCAGAAACCCCACTTCGTCCAATCCTTGACGGCTGAAGAAAATCTTATGCTGGCACAAAAGATGGCTGGTAATAGCGTGAGCACCAATACTGTTCATGAGCTCCTACAACAACTCAATCTTGACCATAAGGCAAAGGCTTTAAGTTATAAAATGAGTCAGGGTGAACAGCAGAGGCTTTCCATTGCGCGGGCTATCATCAACAAGCCCGGGCTTATCCTGGCAGATGAACCCACTTCGGCCCTTGATGATGAAAATTGTAAAAAGGTTGTTGAATTGCTGGAAGATCAGTCTGAACAGTTGAAAGCGGCATTGGTCATTGTAACACACGACAACCGCCTCAAGCAGTATTTTAAAAATCATATAGAGCTGAGTTGATATGAATCTGTTTAAACTGGCTTGGAAAAATATTACCCACAACCCCTTGAGCCTCTTGCTTAATATGGTTCTTCTTACCCTGGGTATAGGCCTGATCAGTTTTATCCTTTCTGTAAATACTCAACTCAAAGACAAATTCGAAAAAAACCTGGCTGATATTGATTTGGTCATCGGTGCCAAAGGCAGTCCACTGCAATTGATCCTTTCATCTATGTACCACATCGATGCACCAACAGGTAATATCTCCATTGATGAAGCAAAACCGTTCCTGCGTGAAGGGCATCCCCTGATCAAGAGATCGGTTCCACTATCGATGGGCGACAGCTATAAGGGTTACAGGATAGTAGGTACGGACCACAGTATACTCGAACTGTATGATGCCAAGGCATCAGAAGGAAGGCTCTGGTCAAATCTTCTGGAAGTAACTATCGGCAGTGTGGTTGCCAGCAATCTCGACCTTGGCCTCGGTGCTAAATTCCAAAGCTCTCACGGTTTTAATGATGATGAAGACCTCGAACATGAGCACGGCACCTTTGTCGTTGTCGGAATTCTCGAACCGACAGGAAGTGTGATTGACCAATTGATTTTGTGCAATACAGAATCGGTATGGGAAGTGCACGATCACCATGAAGAAGCAGAGTCGGCAGAGGAAGAGGACCACAGTCACGATGATCATGAAGAACATGATCATGAGCACGAGCACGACCATGCCGGGCATGAGCACAGCGAGTATGAGCATGACAATCATGACCATCGCAATGATATGAGTCGCTCCCAATTGCTTGAACATGGCGAAAAAGAAATTACAAGCATCCTGGTCCAATACACCAGTAAGACCAACTTTCAGGCTTTGTCTATGCCCAGAAACATCAATGAAAACACAGATCTTCAAGCCGCTTCGCCGGCCTATGAAATAAACCGTCTCTACGACATGATGGGCACCGGAACAAGGGCCTTACAGCTCATCGCTGTATTGATTGCCATCGTATCAGCGATCAGCATTTTTGTATCGCTACTCAATTCCCTAAAACAGAGAAAATACGAGTTATCCCTCATGCGTGTTTTGGGCGGAAAAGCCAGAACCCTTCTCAGTCTTATTCTTCTTGAAGGTATCATTATGTCATTATTGGGATTTGTTTTGGGTATCCTGGCATCCCAGCTTTCGATGGCGGCAATGGCTGGAAGCCTTGCCGACAGGTATAATTATGAATTTTCTTCCTGGCAATGGCATGGCAGCGAATGGTATTTGTTGGCTGCCTCCGTCGGGATTGGATTCCAGGCAGCAGTGCTGCCGGCGCTTATGGCATACAATACGGATATACATGAAAACCTGTCTGACGCTTGAATATTAACCCTGTCTTAAGCAACATATCGCATAATTTGTTGTCATATTTGTTAGTACAATGAAAATAAATTGAAAATCTTAAGTCTGTTTTTCTTTCTCGTTCTATCGGCAAATGCACAGGGACAAGTCAGTGATGACCACTGGGCTACCTTGGCTTTGGTTGAAAAGGAATCGAAGTTTGACGACCTGATGGGCATGATCGTTGAGACAGCTCGGCCTTTACCACCAGCCAGCGCCCTGGATGGCCAGGAGATTGAAATCCGTGGATATATCATTGCTCTGGCAGCGAAATCCAAACTGCAGCATTTTATGTTTTCTCGCTATCCACAGAATATGTGTTTCTTTTGTGGAGCAGCAGGACCCGAATCAGCCATGCAAGTTTTTATGAAAAGCGGCAAAACCCTTGATTACACTTCGGATAAGCTTGTCATAAAGGGAACACTGAGTATCCAGGCAGGAGATCCAAGTGGACTTATCTATGCACTCAGTAACGCAGAACTGATTGATGTGATTAAACAATAATTAGAATGAAAAAGTACCTCCTCGCACTCGTATTATCATGTATGTTTATTGGCCTTTCTGCCCAGTCAAATAATACCAGTGTGTGGAAAACCCTGGCAAAAATCACCTATAAGAAGCAGTATGATGAACTCATGGGGTTTAAGATTGATGTGCCTGTTTTCAGCGCCCCCATCAAGGCGCTGGAAGGCACAGAAATTATCGTGAAAGGATACATCATTCCTGTTGAAGGTTATAAGTCACACAAGGAGTTTATTTTTTCAGCCTTTCCCTATAATATGTGCTTCTTTTGTGGGGGTGCCGGCCCCGAAACAGTTATGGAAGTAGAAGCCGCTGAAGCGATAGAATATACGGCCGAACAGCTTACTCTTAAAGGCACCTTGTATCTAAACGATTCGGATATCAACAGGATGATGTATATGATCAAAAATGCTACCCTTGTAAAATCATAGCCATTATTGGTTTCCCTTAAAACATTCTTCAATTATGTGGGCTATGTGTATGCTGGCATAAGCTTCTTCATACAAGCCGCTGGTACTTGCTGATAGATTTAGGCGCATGCATCAATTTGCTGTTCAAGCCTTGTCATGTCATAAATGGAGTTATAACCCCAACTCTACGCCCTTTCGGTCTCTCTGTCCCTTTTCTGAGAATGGCGTTCCTGCATGGTAAAAAAGCGCATTCAAAAAGAACTATTTTACAGCTAAAGAAATGAAGAGAACAAGAAAATAGCGGAACTTTTCCTTACAAACAAAGCAGAACGGCTTTACATATAGGCAAAGAAAACTATTGATTGCGAATTCAAGCAAAATTATCAGCTCATTCTACGAGCGGGAACTCAATCTCCTTATCGATATTTTAAAAGGAATCTGAGCCGTGGTTTAAAGCTCTTTCCGCAACCTGGCCACAGGTATATTAAGCTGTTCCCTGTACTTGGCTACTGTCCTTCTGGCAATGTTGTATCCCTTGTCCTGAAGCATTTCCTTAAGCTTTTCGTCAGATTCGGGCTTCCTTTTATTTTCAGCTTCGATAATATCCTTAAGAATATTCTTGACTTCAAGGGTTGAAACTTCTTTACCATCCTGTGTTGTGATGGACTCTGAGAAAAAATCCTTAAGTCTCTTGGTCCCAAATTCGGTCTGGACAAACTTGCTGTTGGCCACTCTCGAAATAGTAGATATATCCAATCCTGTAACCTCGGAAATATCCTTAAGAATCATGGGCTTCAGCCTGCGCTCGTCACCTGTAGTGAAATAGTCGTACTGAAACTGCATGATGGAGTACATCGTATTGAAAAGCGTTTCCTGGCGTTGCTTGATGGCATCAATAAACCATTTTGCAGAATCTATTTTCTGCTTAATAAACATCACCGCCTCTTTCTCCTTCTTCTCGGCACGCCTTCCTTTGGTAGAGTCCTTATAGGACTTGAGCATTTCGAGGTAATGATCATTGATCCTTAGGTCAGGTGCGTTCTTGCTGTTAAGGCTGAGTTCCAACTCACCGTCCCTGTTTGTGATGATAAAATCGGGAACGATATACTGGTTGCTAGTACTGTTGGGTGCCGAGAAGCCGCTAGCCGGTTTCGGGTTAAGTTTGAGGATTTCTTCTATAGCTTCTTTCAATTCTGATTCAGACAGAAAGAGGTTTTTCTGTAACTTTTGGTAATGCTTTTTTGTAAACTGGTCAAAGTGATTTTCCAGAATCTTTAAGGCTACTGACTTGGCTTTTTTATGATTCTCGGGTTCCTTCAGGGTTTTGTCTTTCATTTGAAGAATAAGACATTCCTGTAAAGTTCTTGCTCCAACTCCTGCCGGATCCAGTCCTTGAACCTTGATTAGAACAGTATCAATTTCTTCTTCAGTAGCATCAACATTGGAAGTAAACAAGAGGTCATCAATTATTGCCAGCGGCTCCCTTCTCAGGTAACCATCGGCATCAATACTGCCTACAATTTGTTCAGCTATTTTGAGTTCCTTTTCATCTTCAATACCAAGCATTCCTACTTGTCTCTCAAGATATTCGTGAAAAGAACTATGCACCGCGATAGGCATAGACTTCTCCTCAACGTCCTGAATACTCTCACTTTTTATTTTATAGCTTATGGGGTCATCTTCAATATATTCGGTTATGTAGTCGTCCAGTTCAAAATCTTCAGCCTTGGGGTCATCATAATCATCCTCTCCAGACTCTTCATTTCCATCAATATCATATACATCAGCTGCCTCGTTCCCTTCTTCCAATGCAGGATTCGATTCAAGTTCTTCTTTGACACGCTGATCCAGCGTGGCTGTAGGAATTTGAAGCAATTTCATAAGCTGTATCTGCTGAGGAGACAGCTTTTGCATCATCTTTTGGCTTAAATTCTGTTTGAGCATGTTCTTACAACTACTTAATTAAATTAACAAGATTTTGCACCTTCTCGTTTAACTGGACTTTATATTTGGTAAAGCTAT
>RFSX01000103.1 GCA_009923745.1 Chitinophagia bacterium | reverse complement strand
AGAATATTAGAAATACTCCTATTCCTAATATGGCAATAGGCCTTATCCAGCTATCGGGACCAAACAAAAGAAGGATGTTAAAAGACAGGAAAAATAAGCCCAGAATATTATAAAAGCTGACTATGGTAAAGCCATACAAGGTGGCTTCTTTTTCAAATTCATACAGTTTTCCGAACAGAAAAAGAAACAGGTGTTTTCCCCAAAAAAAGGCAAGTGCCGCAATGAATATCATAAAATATCCCCATTGCATTCCGTTGGCAAAGGTCTTATCGCCTACAAGAAATATAAATAGTGCCAGATTAATAAGGAAAAGCAGATAACCGGACAAGTAACTGATCGACAAACCGTTGTTCTCTTCATTGGCCATCAGGCGCATCAGGTTAACATTAAAAATGGATCTTAAAAGGCTCATGATGTGGTGCTTGCGCCTGACAAGCACAAAGGCGAGAAGACTCATTGAAAAAGCAATGACCCACAAGGGTAAATAGGAAATTGATATGCTTTCCTCAGCAGAGCTATCCCGGATCTTTAATTGTTCAATTTGCTCATACTGGTTTTTTCGGATAGGTATATGCGATACAGAAAAAGGATTGTCGCCTTCCAGCTTTGTGGTTTCCTCGACTTGATCCTCATTGTTGGGAATATCCTCCGCTTCAAGTGTGTCCTTACGAAGGATGTCGAAAGGATTGGTCTGTTGACTGAAACCCGAAGTCATTGAACAGACGAGCACAATTAAAAAAGCTAGGAAAAACTTCATGGGACAAAGCTATAAAATATCGATGGAGCAATATTCAATAGCAAATGAATTGTTAATAATTATCGAAGCTCTATAAAAGCTGGATTCTGTTTGTGCAAATGTTCTCAAAAGAGTGGATATTGAAGTCTAATATCAGATACAGTAAGCCTAATGCACAATAATTCTGTCAGACTCATTCTAATATTTGGATCTCTTGCCATCTGTGGTGTCTTACTTTTTCAATCCTATTGGTTGATTGAAACATGGACAATTAAAAATCAGACATTCGATACGCAGGTGATGAAGTCACTAAGACAGGTGGCTGTTAAGATTGCAGATGTAAATGAGACAGAGCTGCCCAAAAGCAATCTGATTCAAAAAATATCCGGCAGCTATGCCGTGAATGTCAACAGCGCCATTGATGCGAATATCCTTGAAGATTTTCTCGTACGCACATTCGACGAAGCTTCTCTCAACACTGTTTTTGAATATGCCGTATACGATTGCGCCAATGATCAGCTGGCCTACCATAATCTTTGCAATCTTACGGCCGGTCAAGAGAACTTTGAACGTTCTGAAAACCTCCCCAAGTTCAATGACCTCATCTATTATTTCGTCGTTTCATTCCCGAAACGCGATAGCTATCTTATCAATGATTTACGAAGCAATATTCTTTTCAGCCTGATTACGATTTTAGCTGTCATGATGTTTATGTATGCCCTTTGGGTTATCCTGAGACAACAGAAGCTGACAGACCTGCAAAAGGATTTCATCAATAATATGACACATGAATTTAAGACACCGATTTCGTCTATTAAGATTGCATCAGATTATATCATCGGTGAAATACGTGAAGGGAACGAACGTCTGCAGAAATATGCCTCTATCATCAAGGAACAGAATGAACGTCTTAATAACCAAGTGGAAAAAGTTCTTAATATAGCGCGGCTTGAAAAAGATCAGTTCAAACTGAACTTGGAAGTCATTGAATTGGTAGATTTTGTAGATCGCCTAGTCAGAACAGAAAAAATAAAATTCGATGAGAAGAGTGGCGAATTAAAATTTGATTCCTGCATGCAATCAATCCATATCAAAGCAGATAAATTGCATCTGAGCAATGTGCTTTCGAATATCATCGATAATGCATTTAAGTATTGCAAGAAGACGCCTTATGTCACAGTGAGCCTAGAAAAGAATGATAATTCTAAATTAATCCTCGCTGTCCGTGATAAAGGCATAGGCATCAAAAAAGAAAACCTGCGTAAGATTTTTGATAAATTTTACCGGGTCTCCACAGGCAATGTCCATGACGTAAAAGGCTTTGGATTGGGCTTGTATTATGTCAAAAATATTTCCGACGCACATGGCTGGGAAATAGATATAGACTCAACTGCAAACGAGGGAACAGAAGTTCAGATACAAATTCCGATTTTAAAATAAATAGATAAATTTGATAAGATGTCACACATTCTTTATGTAGAAGATGATGAGGTACTAGCTTTCGTAACCAAAGACAATCTCGAATTGAACGGGATGAAGGTATCTCATGCCAAAACAGGCAAAGACGCCATGAAAATGTTTCGTGAAGACAGCTTTGATCTTTGCCTTATCGATGTGATGTTGCCTGAAATGGATGGCTTTGCTGTCGCCCAGGAAATAAGAAGTCGCCATTCGGAAATTCCAATCATTTTTCTCACCGCTAAATCCCTTAAAGAGGATCGTATTAAGGGCCTCAAAATCGGTGCTGACGATTATATTACCAAACCATTCAGCATAGAAGAGCTTTTGCTGAAAATACAGGTCTTCCTCAAGCGAAAATACATTGCCGGTGATGAAACTACCAGCTTTCTGAAAATTGGTATATATGAACTTGACCCTGAAAACCTTCGATTAAAAAATGGTGACCAGATCGAGCAAATGACTAAAAAAGAAGTCGAACTTCTGAAGCTTTTGATCAACAATAAAAATCGTGTCATCGAGCGCAGTACTATTCTGGAGAGGGTATGGGGAGAAAATGACTATTTCATGGGAAGAAGTATGGATGTATTTATCAGCCGGCTCAGGAAATACCTGAAAGATGATAAAAGCATCAGCCTGGAAAATATTCACGGCGTAGGGTTTCGTCTGAATGAAGAATAGATCAGATGTAAATCAAACCTTCCTGCGCATCCCCAACCGCAAGAGCTTCCCCTTTTTTAAATCGGTATCCTACCATCCAGCACAGCAAGGCGTCATACTGATGCCAATTCTCAGGCTTTTTATTGAGTTCTGCAGGCAAGATCTGCTCAAGGGCATCGACTGCTGCCTTTCTGATCGATTTCTTCTTATCATAATATGCTTGCAAGCCTGGGATTTCCCTGACAAGGCCTGCCGGGTAAGCCTCATAGAATCCTATACTACTGAAACTATCTTTCAGCTTAATAGCCCTTGCCGTCATGGCACCTAAAAACATGGGAGACATCGCCTTACACAGGCGATCCGCCTTTCGGTAAAAATAGTCCTCTCCCCGACCCACCAGAGCCCCGGGCAAACTCAAAGGCGCATCTATAAAGAGATCCTGGGGTGCATATTCCTCTAGAAGACCACTAAGCATCATATCAGCATTCTTCTTTTTCAAAGACTGAATGATATTAAATTGCCCATTCTGTACGAAGACCGCCACTGTCGTCCCCGCCAGCTTGGATCCATAATCAACGCCCAGAAAATTGTATTCTTCCAACAGCATATCCCAAAAGCAATAATTATTAATTTGCAATATAATTCTTAATCATCGCCTCCAGAAAAAGTTTATTCAGAACCGCTTTTAGTTTTATAGCTGCTTCATTGCTGATATACTACCCCAGCCATACATACGGTATGGTAACAGACTTTTTAAGCTGGCTGATTAAATATGAAACACACGGCGCCGAGGGGCTACTCACTTGCTTTGGATATCCGGGGTTGCATCATTTCTTCCATGCCATTAACTTCAGCATCTTCAGTATTATTGGAAAGAGTTTTTTGGGTTGGTATATCATTCTTTCCGCCATGCATGGTTTTAATGCCTTTCTGCTTTACATGCTTTCACGGAAGTGGAATAGTAAATTTCTCAAAGGCAGGCAATCACATATTCCATTATTGGCGGCTCTTATATTTCTTGTTTACCCATTTCACATGGAAGCTGTAATTTGGAAAGCTTGCCTCCACTATTTGCTGACAAGCTGCTATCTGCTGAGCAGTATCATTCTGTGGCTGCGGTATCTGGATACTGAAAAATGGAAGCATATATTGATGATACATGTCTTATACCTCATGGCCCTTTTTACCCTGGAGCTGAGTTTCGTTTTCCCAATGGTATTTTTCTTTTTGTCCTTGTATGCCTGGCTCGAGAATAAAGATCACTCAAGATTTTGGCGAGGGATACAGCGTCTGGTCATTCCACAATTTTTGGGCCTGGCAATATACTTCCTGTTGACACGCCTGGCCATAGGCGAATTCATTGGTCATTATGGAGCCGAAAAACATCTGGTGTATGATCCTGTAATAATCCTGAATCATGGCTGGAATTACCTGGCCAAAATTTTTCTTTTTGCACATGCCTGGTCATTTGATATGCGGGAGTGGCTTTACACAGATTTGTTTTCAAAAGTATACGTCACTGCGAGTCTAAGTTTCATTGTAATATGCCTGACAATATTAGCCCTTCTGAAATGGGATAAACTAAACGCATCCATAAGGTCTTCAATTTTATTCCTTTTTGTCGGAACATTCTGCCTGGCTCCTATCATCAACCTTTATTTTATGTGGATCAACACCTTTGAAAATGACCGCTATAACTATCTCGCCGCTTGCTTTCTGATATTATTCGTGGTGTATTTTTCCGCATCCTTTAAAACAATCAAATACCTTATTCCTGGAGCATTTTTTATGATATCCCTGTTTCTATTTATCAAGGAAATCAGATACGCTTCACAAGCAGGCACTGTCCTTCATAATCTACTGAATAGCTTTGAATATGAAGATCATCAAGGAGCTATCTATATCCTTTCCATTCCTGAAAATTTCCAGGGTATGTATATGTACAGGGACTACACCGATGATGCCCTGGTTTTTGGCGAAAGCCTGGAATTATTCAGGGATATCAAGCCCAAGGCGGAGATCGTTTATCTGTCACAATTTAATCAGATGACAGTCCTTGATTCCATAAAATTCGATCCTGTAGAAGATGGTATTTTTCATGTAGGCTTCAGGCAACACGGCAATTGGTTCTGGCGACATGGTACCGGGATGAGTGATTATGCCAAAGAAAATTATAGCCTCAGCCTGAAAGCCGGTTATTACAGGCTTGAAATGGACAAGATTCCGGAAAACACCTTGTTCCTGTATCCTGAAGCAGGCATCTGGAAGGCCTATTACCCGGAGCCCTACATCTCTAAAGGTCCCCCAGCTGAGGGCGAATGATAATTTCCTCCATAACAGCCGATGGACTCATATCAAATATGCTAGACACAGCCACAGCGATATCCCGGGCCTTCATCAAACGAGACTCTGGCAGGTCAACACCAGCCCATGAGTTAGACCAGGTAGCACCAGGTAAAACAGATGTCACTTTAACACCTGTCTCCTTTAGTTCTTCCCTAAGAGTCATTGTGAATCCTCGAAGGGCAAACTTTGAAATACTGTAGGATCCTCCATTAGGGTATGGCCCTATACCGGCAATAGACGATATATTGACTATATAGCCATGACCGCAGGAGACCATTAGCGGCGCTATCCTTCGTGTCAGATGATACACACTGAAAAGATTGACTTTGAGGATTTCCTCCAACATGGTTTCATCTTCTTCCAGCAGCAAGCCCGGCGAGAAAACACCAGCGTTATTTACCAGTACATGCACTTCGCCCAATGACTCAATGCAATAATCAGCAAATCTCAAAGTATCTTCTTTTGACGATAGGTTGGTGGCCTTATAATATACCTTACAGGAATCAAAACGGCTTTCCAGTTCCTGTGCCATAGTTTTAAGCTCTTCTTCGTGTCGTGAGCAGACGGCTATTGTGAATCCTCTTTCGCAGAAATTTTCGGCAATAGCCCGTCCAATACCTTTAGTAGCTCCTGTAATTATTGCATTCATCTAAGCTTCTTTTTAACTGGCAAGTTAGAGCATTTCTTCTATCGCCTGTAACAATACCCTATAAATTGGAATTTATCATAGGTATATTTT
>RFSX01000102.1 GCA_009923745.1 Chitinophagia bacterium | reverse complement strand
TGACCAATTCTGATTCAAGGGCCTGTCTTCAGCTGACAGTTCGCTGACAGCTTTAATCTCCTTATCTAGGAAACCATCTTGCTGTAGAAATATCTCACGCTGCTCATCATAAGGGTAATACATATGCGCCATCCTTTTTCGCCATTCCTCCAGCTCATTATCATTAAGGGATAAAGAGTCACGCTTTTCTTTGTATAAGCCTGGATCTTTCTCAGCCAAAGCACTGAGCACATCGCAGGTATATTTCATACACCATACAGCGATATAATTGGTGTACCAGTTGTTATTCACGTTGTTTTCGTACTCATTAGGTCCGGTTACTCCAAGCATGACATAGGCTTGCTTGTCCTCGGACCAGTTGACGCGCTGAGACCAGAATCTGGCTATACCAACCAAAACATCCACACCATAGTCCATCAGGTAGCTTTCATCACCCGTATACCGGGTATAATTATGGATGGCATAGGCAATAGCTCCGTTTCGATGGATTTCTTCAAAGGTAATTTCCCATTCATTGTGACATTCTTCACCATTCATAGTCACCATTGGATAGAGAGCAGCGCCATGCTTAAAACCGAGTTTTTGAGCATTTTCGATGGCCTTACCCAACTGTTTATGGCGGTACATAAGAAGATTTCTGGCCACGCTCTCATCAGAATTAGCCAGGTAGAACGGTAAACAATATGCTTCAGTATCCCAATACGTGGATCCACCATATTTTTCACCTGTAAAACCTTTGGGACCAATATTTAATCGGGCATCTTCACCGGAATAGCTTTGATGCAGGTGGAATATATTGAATCGAATTCCCTGCTGGGCTGCTGTATCTCCTTCTATCCTGATGTCACTGTCCTCCCATAATGATTGCCAGGCATCACAATGTGCTTTTCTTAAGCCTTGATATTCCTGCTCTGCACATTGACTCAATAATCTAGTTGAAGCCGCTTCCAATTCATGGCTTTTCAAATAAAAGCTGCTTAAAATAGCGACACGTTTATGCAGAGTCAATTCCTGGCCTTCAGCCATTTCAACCCGAATCTTTTGTCCAGCCTTTTTATCGGCATTATAAAAACTCTGATCTACATGACTTTCAAAAAGTATGTAATTTTCTGCTCGTGCAAAAACTTCAAATCCAGTTTTACGGGTTGCCGCACGCACAAAAAATGACCGATCAGCGAAGCCGTCCTCTAAATGCTCCCAGAACTGTTCATCATAATTCGCATCCTCATTATATACATCAAAATCCAAACGGCTATCGATTTCTACCCTCCCATTAAAATCGACAGATCGAAGTGTGTAGTGTATGCAGCCCAACTCTTTGGTAACTCTGCTACAAAACCTTTCGGATTCTATTTCTAGACTTTGTCCATTCGCCAATTTTATTCTCAGTGACTTTTTGAGAATTGAATGCCGCATATCCAATTCGCGTCTAAAGTCACTGATTTCTGCGGTAGCCAAATCAAGGCGCTGGCCATTGATAAAAATATCTATGGCAATCCAGTTAACGGAGTTTAATACCTTGGCAAAATACTCGGGGTAACCATTCTTCCACCAACCTACCCGTGTTTTGTCAGGATAGTATATGCCCGCCAGGTAAGAGCCTTGCATGCTGTCCCCGGAATAGCACTCTTCAAAATTGGCCCTCTGTCCCATGTAGCCATTGCCTATGCTCATAAGACTTTCTGTGATCCTGTTATTGGAACTATGAAATCCCTCTTCTATAACTTTCCAAGGATCTTTAATCAGGTAATCTTTCATTTTATTGCTTCAGCTGGTTTAATAAATGGGCATAAGTCAGTCCTTCAAAACCTGGAATCAATATATCGGCACCGCTCAACTCTTCGGCGCTGCCGACACCAACACATTTAAATCCTCCTGTTTTAGCAGCATCAATACCGGCCTGCGCATCTTCAAATACAATAATTTCTACTGGCGGTATTTCTAGGGCTTGCGCTCCCAGTTCAAACACTTCCGGGTCTGGCTTTGACCGACTTATGTTTGTACCATCTACAATTACATCAAAATAAGATTTCAAGCCAATATTTTCGAGCACAGGGCGCGCGTTTTTACTGGATGAACCCAAAGCAATGAAAACCCCCGCCTCTTTCAGCTCATCAAAAAATACCTTGATGCCGGGCAGTATAGCTTCCTCTGTGAGTGAAGAAATAAGACTTTTATAATGTTCGTTTTTATTGTGTGCCAGAACCAGCATTTCCGATTCATCTTTTTGGACCTGACCCAGGCTCAAAATGAAATCAAGAGATTCCATACGTCCAACCCCTTTAAGCTTTTCATTGTTCTTCTCTGTAAATTCAATTCCAAGTGAAGCAGCCAGGTTTTTCCAGGCGACAAAATGGTATATTGCGGTATCTACAATGACCCCATCCAAATCAAATATGCAGGCTCTAATCATAGGTTTGTGTCAATTTGACACTAAATTAAAATAAATTCAGATCATACTATACCAGAGATCAAGTTTCAGTCTTCAGGGAACATTTCTATTTTTAGTCTTCAGAACGTAACTGTATGGAACCTCTAGCAGAAAGAATGCGACCCAAACGCCTGGAAGACTATGTTGGTCAGGATGCCTTGCTGGGCGAAAAAGGTGCTTTGAAGTCCTTGATAAAAGGAGGACAGCTGACATCCATGATACTTTGGGGTCCGCCTGGTGTAGGCAAAACAAGTCTTGCCAAACTAATCGCTCTGGAAACGGACCGTAAAGTTTTCGAACTAAGTGCCATCAATTCAGGAGTCAAAGACGTTCGTGAAGCGATAAAATCCGCCGAAAAACAAAGGTTTTTTAATGCCGAATCCCCTATTTTATTTATTGACGAGATTCATCGCTTCAGTAAATCCCAACAGGACGCTTTATTAGGTGCTGTAGAAAAAGGCACTGTCACCTTAATCGGCGCTACAACTGAAAACCCATCATTCGAAGTGATTTCAGCCCTACTTTCACGCTGTCAGGTTTACACCCTGGAGCACTTCAAAAAGGAAGATCTCATCTTGCTGCTTAACAAGGCTATTGAACAAGATGAAATGCTCAAAAGCTTCGATATCACAATCAAGGAACACGATGCTCTGCTTAAATACAGCGCCGGTGATGCGCGTAAACTGTATAACGTCCTCGAAATCGTCGTAAACAGTCAGCCCTCTGCGGATAAAATTCTTATAGACAATAAGCTGGTTGAAAAACTCATTCAGCAAAATCTAGCCAGCTATGACAAGTCTGGTGAAATGCATTACGATATCATTTCAGCATTTATTAAATCCATTCGGGGCAGTGACCCCAATGCTACCGTATACTATCTGGCCAGGATGATAGAAGGAGGCGAAGATCCTAAATTCATATGCAGACGCATGCTGATTCTGGCTAGTGAAGATATCGGACTTGCCAATCCGAATGCACTCCTTATGGCTAACAGCTGTTTCGATGCAGTCCATAAGATTGGTATGCCCGAGTCACGAATTATCATGTCACAATGTGCTATTTACCTGGCTCAATCTGCCAAGTCTAACAGTGCCTATATAGCTATTAAGGCGGCTCAATCAGCAGTCAAGGATACCGGTAACCTTCCTATACCCTTACACCTGAGAAATGCCCCAACCAAGCTCATGAAGGACCTTGATTACGGCACGGACTATAAATATTCACACGATTACGAATCCAATTTCAGCTTCCAGGAATACCTCCCTGATAAGATCAGCGGCAGCTGCTATTATCTCCCTGGCGGCAATACCGCAGAACAAAGAACAAAAGAAAGCCTTAAAAGGCTGTGGAAGGGCCATTACGGAGATTATTGACCCTCCAGGTACAATTTTTTGACTTCGGCATAATCTGGAAGCTTTTTGATATGCCATTTGTCAAGAATTTTTCCATCCTGCCATAATACGACTCCTGGATTTGATCTGACGATGGTCTTAAGCAAGATATCATCTGCCATACCATATTGTATTCCCAATCCAGTAGCTTCATCAAACTGGCCGATGGCATCGGGATCAGATTTGCCAATCGCCATCATGACGGTATAGCCGTCAGCCTTGGCAGCATCAGTAAACGGTTTAAGAACATCTGTATGTTTCTTAAGATATGAAGTACTCCAGTTCTGATCAATATACTCCTCCTCTGATTCTATCAACTCATCAAAACTCCTTACGGTATACTGCGTATCCAGCTCGAGGGTTCCTGTATCAAAAATGGATACCGTATCAATAGAAAAGACGGAATCCCTTACAATTCTGGTCATCACTTTCGGATCACCTTTAAGCATATAGTTCACTACAAGAAAGTAGGGCTGTTCACTATACAATATGTCATCAGTAATATCATACCCGTCGAGGTCCGTGATCTGAAAGTCACTGATTTTAGTCGGCTTGATAGAGGGTTCTCCTTTGATCTGCTCCAGCACAGAATATTTGCCCATATAGGCACTTAAATTGCCCATATATTCAGCATTTGATACGGTTAGGGTTTCACCAGTTTCCTTATTCTCGAGTTTCCAGTCCGTTATCTGTACTGCAGCCATGGCGTCCTGCTCAGCTTCCCTTATAGTTCTTACATCGGCCCCTTTCTTGAAAGGACGAAAGTCCTTTTGTGGCAAATCCCATACATAATTGGAAAAGCAATAGACCACAAGCACACTAACAGATAGACCGACAATACCATTTCTAACAGGTACAGAAAACAACTGATGCATATCCCGGTTTTTCCAGACAAAGAACAATGCCGGTACCAGGAGGAAAATATCCTTAAAAAAGCTGACCTTTGGTTCCAGTTTGATAAAATCACCGAAGCAACCACAGTCAGTTACTTTCATATTATTGGCATTATATTCCGCCCATGACCCGAATTGGAAAAAATTGGCTTCGGCAGGAACATACCCTGTCAAATAGGTGAAGCCTGTAAGCACCGTAAAAAAGGCAACCAATAATAAGAATGCCCAGCTCGCAAATTTTTGGCGTGCCCCAATTATAAGCATGACGCCCAGTACGATCTCAAATACAATCATAATAAGGGCAAACCAGATGGCATGCTTCGAGAAATATGGAAATACAGGAGCAAGGAATCCGAACCAGGTGGCTTCAAAAGTTGAATAAAACTCATCAAAGTACTGTTCCATTTTATAGGCCGTACCAAGAGGGTCTACAGCTTTCACCCAACCGGAAAAGACAAACAGAACACCACAAAAATTCTGGATCAGGGTCATCAATAGAGATTTAATCCTTGATTTGTATGCGAAGTAAAGTACCGCACTAAGAATGACAGCTGCAATCCCGATATTGATCAATAAAGTGCTTAATGTCATTGTTCCGATTTTTTAGATTCACTTAATAATATGAGAGCAAACACAGAATAGTTCAAGATATCCTGATAATTTGATTTCAAGCCTTCAGAAATCAAGGTCTTGCCTTCATTTTCTTCTATTTGTTTGATACGCAGAAGCTTCATCAGAATAAGATCTGTAATACTGCTGACACGCATATCCCTCCAGGCCTCGCCATAATCATGATTCTTATTAAGCATCAAAACCCTGGTTTCATTAACGTATTGATCATAGATGCCAAATAGTTCATTGGCATCCATATCAAAGGAATCGTCGACAGGTGGTATTTCCAACTGTACCATCGCCATAACACTATAGTTGACCATAGCCATAAATTCGCCTTCTACCCCTTCATCGATTTTTTGATCTCCTTTCTCCTGGATGCTGCGAATACGTGACGCTTTAATAAATATCTGATCGGTTAAAGATGAGGGTCTCAAAATTCTCCAGGCCGTACCATAGTCCTTGGTCTTGAGACTAAAGGTTTCGCGGCATGCCGCAATGATTTGATTATATTGTTCTTCTGTCGAAATCAATACTTTGTATTTTGCGCAAATATACATTGCGATTCATGAAATTACTGCTTTAAGCGCTGTCAAAACTCTGAGAATCATCAATTGTATATATATAAGATTTAGTGTTTTAATGACAATATTTAAAAATATTGCAATG
>RFSX01000101.1 GCA_009923745.1 Chitinophagia bacterium | reverse complement strand
TATATTTTATTCCTAAGTTTATATTCCCTTAGAAAACTAGATTTTGAAGGTCCAATATTAATAAAAGCTGATTAATCCAGATGTAGCTAAATCAATAAGGGCCACATACGGTTTAAATATTTACATAAAAAACCAATAACCCGAATGCACTACACCGCGCGAATTGATGATAAGGAGTACATCTTTGAAGAGGAAGAAATTTTGCATATGGATCTAATCCCCCTCAAAGATTCAAAATTCCACCTGCTTGACGATAAGGTCTCTTACATCGCTTCTATACTCCACATAGACCAGGATTCAAAATGTGTAACAGTCAATATCAATAACAGGGAAATCAAAGTAAAAAT
This sequence comes from Chitinophagia bacterium, assembly GCA_009923745.1. Lineage (GTDB taxonomy): Bacteria > Bacteroidota > Bacteroidia > Chitinophagales > Saprospiraceae > RFSX01. The sequence goes on along the minus strand of RFSX01000101.1, from coordinate 5,660 downwards.
TGAAACCATCCTTGAGCAACTTATTGATAAAATGGGTATGAACGCTGTAGCAGACAATGGACAGAAGGAAATTATGGCACCTATGCCGGGTCTCATACTTGAAATCCTTGTTAAAGCAGGGGACGAGGTTAAGAAGGACCAGGATCTGGTCATACTTGAAGCTATGAAAATGGAAAATATTTTAAAAGCCGAAGCGGACGGAAGTGTAGAAGAGGTTCTCGTTTCCAAGGGTAATTCGGTAGATAAGCACCAGGTTTTAATCAAACTGAATTAATACAGTACCATGAAGAAAATTCTTGTAGCCAATAGAGGTGAGATAGCTCTGCGTGTTATGAAGACATCCCGAAAAATGGGGATTAAAACTGTAGCTGTCTATTCTGATATAGACCGAAATGCACCTCACGTGCTCTATGCTGATCAAGCTTATCGTATTGGAGGAAATGCTTCCACAGAATCCTACCTTGACATGGATAAGATTATATCGGTAGCCAAAGAAACGCAATCCGAAGGCATACACCCCGGGTATGGATTCCTCAGCGAGAATGCCGAGTTTGCAAGCAAGGTTGAAGAGAATGGCATCACCTTTATAGGTCCCAAGCCGAATGCCATTCGTCTTATGGGAAGTAAACTGGCTGCCAAGGAAGCCGTAAAGAAATTTGACATTCCCATGTTGCCGGGAACAGATGAAGCAGTATCCGATCCTGCTGAAGCCAGGGAAGTAGCAGAATGGATCGGTTACCCTGTCCTTATAAAAGCATCTGCCGGTGGTGGCGGTAAAGGAATGCGTATTGTCTATGAAGAATCGGAATTACTGAGCCAGATGAAACGTGCTATCAGCGAAGCAGAGTCATCATTTGGAGATGGTTCAGTATTTATTGAAAAATATATCACCTCGCCACGTCACATTGAAATCCAGGTACTTGCCGACAACCATGGAAATGTGATTCACCTGTTCGAAAGGGAGTGCTCGATCCAGAGAAGACATCAAAAAGTTGTCGAAGAGGCTCCATCAGCTATACTGGATTCGGAGCTCCGCCAAAAGATGGGTGAGGCGGCGGTTCATGTTGCTCACGCATGTAAATACTCGGGTGCAGGCACTGTAGAATTCCTTCTCGACGAGGCAAAAAACTTCTATTTCCTCGAGATGAATACACGGCTCCAGGTTGAACATCCTGTGACTGAAATGATAACAGGCATAGACCTGGTTGAACAGCAAATCAAGGTAGCCAGAAATGAAGTCTTGTCAATACGTCAGGATCAGATCAAAATCAAAGGCCACGCCATCGAATTGCGGATTTATGCCGAAGACCCTATGAATAACTTTCTGCCTTCAGTAGGAAAACTGGAGGAGTATAGCCTCGAAGAATCGGAAGGTGTGCGGCTTGATAGCGGCTACTATGAAGGCATGACTATTCCCATTTACTATGACCCAATGATCGCTAAACTGGTGTGTCACGCATCTTCCCGTATTGAAGCTATTCAAAAACTAAAAGATGCTATACTTTCATTCCGGGTAAAAGGTGTTGAGACTACCTTGCCGTTTGGTTATTTTGTATGCGAAAATGAGGCATTCAGAACGGGTGATTTCGACACGCATTTTGTCAATAAATATTTTTCACCAGAAGCATTGCAATCGAGTGACGAAGAACTCAGTCGTGTGGCAGCAAAACTGGCAATCAGGGCCTGGATTTCACAAACAGATAAATTGACGGTTGCAAAAAACAGCAACGCTGCATGGTTTAATTCCAGACACCTTTAATCATTTAAATCGAGTCCCGGGAAATGAAAGAACAAAAAAAGATATTACAAGAAAAAATTCAACTAGCCAAGCTAGGGGGAGGCGAAGACAGAATTACCAAGCAACATGAAAAAGGAAAACTAACGGCACGAGAACGTGTTCTATTATTACTTGACGGTGGAAGCTTCGAGGAAATAGGTATGCTGGTGACGCACAGAACGCGAGAATTTGGCATGGAAAACCAGCAGTTTTATGGTGATGGAGTTGTTACCGGATATGGAACAGTTGATGGGAGGCCGGTCTATGTCTTTGCACAGGATTTTACGGTATTCGGTGGCTCGCTTTCGGAAACACATGCCGAGAAAATATGTAAAATCATGGACCTGGCTATGAAAACCGGTGCACCGGTTATAGGTCTCAATGATTCGGGTGGCGCACGTATCCAGGAAGGGGTTAGATCATTGGGTGGTTATGCAGATATATTTCACAGGAATGTATTAAGCTCTGGCGTTGTCCCTCAGATATCAGCTATCATGGGACCTTGTGCCGGAGGTGCTGTGTATTCCCCGGCCATCACAGACTTTACGATTATGGTTGAACATACCAGTTATATGTTTGTAACCGGACCCAATGTTGTAAAAACAGTTACAAACGAGATTGTAACAGCCGAAGAGCTTGGTGGCGCCTCTACACATGCCAGCAAGTCAGGTGTTACCCATCTGACGGCCATGAATGACCTGGATTGCATGAAAAAGCTCAAACAACTCTTGAGTTATATTCCTCAGAATTGTGAAGAAAAAACACCCATTTTGGCTTATGATATGGGTGATGAAAAGAGGGATCAACTGGAAAGTATCATACCGGAAAGTTCTAATAAACCCTACGAGATGAAGGACGTCATAAAGGGAATTGTAGATGAAGAAAGCTTTTTTGAAATTCATGAAAACTATGCCGACAACATCATCGTCGGATTTTGCAGAATAGCCGGTCGCGCTGTCGGTGTCGTAGCCAATCAGCCCCTGAGTCTGGCTGGATGTCTGGACGTTGATAGTTCTAAAAAAGCAGCCCGCTTTACACGTTTTTGCGATTGTTTTAATATACCCCTGCTAGTACTTGTTGATGTACCAGGATTTTTGCCGGGTACCGACCAGGAATGGAACGGGATAATTGTGAATGGCGCCAAACTGCTCTATGCCCTCAGTGAAGCTACTGTTCCTAAAGTCACGGTCATCACACGGAAAGCTTACGGCGGTGCTTACGATGTTATGAATTCAAAGCATATAGGCGCAGACTTCAATTATGCCTGGCCAACAGCAGAGATTGCCGTGATGGGAGCCAAGGGTGCCAGCGAAATAATTTTCCGGAAAGAGATTGCTGAGTCTGATGACCCAGAAAAAACACTGGCTGAAAAAGAACACAGGTATGCTGAGTTGTTTGCAAACCCATACAGTGCCTCTGAAAGAGGCTTTATAGATGAGGTTATAGATCCATCCGACACTCGCCGTAAGCTCATTAGAGCCTATGCCATCCTTGAACACAAAGTGGAAAAACTACCACAGAAAAAACACGGTAACATTCCTCTTTAGCCAAATCGAGGTTTCCGCTTCTGCATATATGCTGATATTGCTTCTGCGAGATCTTTTGACAAGAGATAGGCTGCATTGTAAAGAGCTATCTGATCCAGTGCTTCATCTGTACTGTGATCACGCCTGTACAATAAGGCTTTTTTAATGCCCCTGATTACCAGAGGCGAATTGCTTGCAATATCATGCGCCAGTTTTTCAACAGAAGTCTCAAGCATTTCCTTGGTCTCATATACCCTGGTAACAAGACCATAGTTTAACGCCTCTTCGGAATAGAAGTTGCGCCCGGTATAACTGAGTTCAGCCATAGTGCCGGGATCTATCATAGCAGGCATACGCTGAAGCACTCCAATATCCGCTACGATACCAAGTAATGTTTCCCGAACAGAGAAATAGGCGTCATGACTGCAATAGCGCATATCGCAAGCCGTCACAATACTTAAGGCACCGCCAATGCAAGCCCCATGAATGCAGGCTATAACCGGTACCGGGCAATGTTCAATGCTGGATATACATTCCTGGATATGCTTTATAAACCCTGCAATATCTTCGCGTTTACGCGCTTCACAATCATCCTGCCAGCGACCCGGAATCCCCATAAGTGTAGACAGGTCCATACCCGCTGAAAAATTCTTACCCTCCCCTTTCAATATAATGACCCTGGTATCCTTATCCTGGCCCAGCCATTCAATACTCGTTTTGAGCTCCAACCAACACTCTTCATTGAAAGCATTCGATTTATCAGGCCTGGATATAAGCAGTGTGCTTACATGTTGATTTTTACTTATCCTAAAATAACTGAACCCGTTTTCCATACTGGAGTTGCTTTAAATGAGATTAAGAGAGTGTTTCTTATTTGGTAAATTTATACCTTATTTTTAGATCGCTTCCGACAAACAAGAATTAATGGACAAGCAGGACTTATTCAAGGATTTTCCTTATACCAGCAAAGAGGCTTGGTTGGAAAAAGTTAGCCAAGACCATAAGGGAAAAGCTATTTCCGAATTTGACTGGCTTCTTGACGAAGGTATTCCCTGCAATGCGTTTTACCATGAAGATGATCTTCCGAAAGAGACTCCTTCTCCCAGATACGCATCGCGTCAAAACAACTGGAAAATTACTGAGTCTATAAGCGTTGAAAATCCCTCTATCGGCAATTCATTAGCGCTGGAAGCACTTCAACAAGGCGCGGAACGCTTACACTTTATACTGAACCATAAGACATCAATCGATCAGCTTAATGCCCTCTTAGCTCAAATCCATCTTGATTTTATAGAGCTGAGCTTTCATTCAAGGCTCGACAATCCTGTTGAGCTGACGTATATTATTAAGAAATTTCTTGAAGACAAAAACTATGATCCTTTAAAATTACACATCAGTATAACAGTACAGGATCATGATATTGGAGGGGAGTTTCTTACGATGTTTGAAAAGCTCGATTGGGCACACCTCTGCCTGAACAATACCGATACCTTGAACACAAGTATTACTGATTCGGGCAAAAAAATTATAAAAACCCTAAATACACTGTTGTCAAAGAGTGAAGATAAATTCGATCGCATAAGTTACAAGCTGGAAGTTGCCATTCAGGCTGATGATCGGTTTTACAGAAATATACTGTTGGTGAGAGTACTAAGAAGCATCTTACCTGTCGGAACAAGAATTATCAGTATGGCCCGAATCGATGAAAACAACGACAAGGATTACAGCAAGATAAGCTTGAGTAATCAAGCCTTATCACTTGCTATAGCTGGCGCAGATCACATTTGTATACCTGCATCAGATTCAAAGGAAAAAGCGCATGGCACACAGACAGGGCGACGTATCAGCAGAAATATCCATCACCTCTTGAGGTTGGAATCACATATCGACAGGGTAATAGACCCTGCATCGGGTTCTTATTTCTTCGAACGCCTAAGCTTCGATATCCACCAAAAGCTTAAGGGAGAAATTCAATTCGACAAAAAGACATCCTCTATTGGTGAAGCATTGACGAAATGGGAAACCCCCGAAGAAATTGAAATCAAAAGCAGATATAATCCAACAGACCTTGAAAACAATAAAGAACGAGGATTTGTAGCTGGCATAGCACCTTATCTGAGAGGCCCGTATTCTTCCATGTATGCATCTCGTCCATGGACAATACGTCAATACGCTGGTTTCTCTACCGCTGAAGAGAGTAATGCTTTTTACAGACGTAATCTCGCACAAGGCCAAAAAGGCCTATCTGTAGCATTTGACCTGGCAACACACCGGGGATACGACTCTGACCATGAGCGCGTTAAAGGAGATGTAGGAATGGCAGGTGTAGCCATTGATTCTGTTGAGGATATGAAAAT
>RFSX01000011.1 GCA_009923745.1 Chitinophagia bacterium | reverse complement strand
CAAGTAGGTGACCTGACTAATGCTCCCGATGGCACTCAGTACAGAATCACTAGGCGAATGCTCCACACAGATGGCTCAGTCTTGGCTTACACACTCAAACGCGTTCTCACCCTTAGTACAGTACTGGAGGAATTCAAGTGAGCAAAGTCAAAATCAACTGTGAGTGTGGGGCTTCCCTTACACTTGACGCTACGGCTGTTTACTCTTACATCTACAACTACAGGGTAGAGTGCTTGCGCTGCGATTGTTGCAATCGCCTGCCTAACATTCACTACGGAGGCCTGGAACCATGATTCGTGACCCCACAGGAATGGGCTGGGACCGTGATGGTATCCTTCAGTTGCTTACGCTTACTGCCTTCGCCTTTGCTATCATTGCCCTCGCGGGGGCTTCTTCGGGTAACTGGTATGACCCGTTTATGTTCGTTGTGAACTTTGCTAAGTCCAACGAACCCTTGATGATTGGACTCGCTATGGTTGTGCTGATGGGAGGTTATCTCTTCCATCAGTTTGACATGGGGAGGTTGTAATATGACTAGATGGAAAATTATAGAAGGAAAGTGGGTTACTGGAGAAGACTGGTTTACTGTGGTGGATTCCCACCATGAACATAACTCGTACGAGACTGGTAGCAAAGAGATAGCAGAGAAGTTTAAGAAAATGATGGAGGACTTTGAATGAAAAAAGAATACATGGTATTGACGCACGGTAACCTTGAGTTGCTTGAGAAGCTGGAAAAGGACATTAAAGACACTGAGGATATGACTCAGCCCATCAGTCCTGAAAACTCCATAGGCAGAGTATCCCGAATGGATGCCATCAATAACAAAAGTGTGATGGAAGCTTCCTTACGCAACAAGATTTCCAAAAGAAACAAATTGAAACTGGCGCTATCAAAAGTTGATAACGAAAACTTTGGTATCTGTGTCAACTGCAAACAGAATATTAATCCGGCACGCCTGATGTATATGCCTGAAAGTGCTCGTTGCATAAGATGTGCAGACAGATCCTGAAAGATCTTAGATGTATGACTTTTTGGCTGCCTTTATGGGCACAGAAATGCATTTTTTTTCCATATAATCCATCATCTCGATGACTAGCGTTTTGGCGTTTTCATCAAGAGATTCAAGTCTGTCTCCATAAACCTCTTCAATGGCTCTCTTTTTAACTTCCTTGATTTCTTTTGGAATGCTGGCCATGGCTTTCTCCAACTGGCGCTGATGGAAGATGTCTTTGAATTCCAGTATTTGTGAAGTTATAATAGGGCGCGCTTTCTCCAGCTCTTTACGCCTTTCGTCAAGGTTCTCTTCCGAAATCTTTTTTAAACGCCCGATGTCAATGTAGTCAAGCTTGAAGTTGCGCACTACATCTTCCGAGATGTTTCTTGGAACAGCCAGGTCTATGACAAGCTTTCTTGAAGTGTCCGACTTGATCATTTGCTTATAAAGCTTCTGATCAATAACAACCCTATTTGCAGAAGTGCATATTATGATTGTATCAAACCTGCCATCCAGTTTGTCAAGCTCGTTCAGGTGGTATGAGTCAGCATCTAGAAAAGAAGCCAATTTTCTTGCATTATCAATGCTCCTGTTATAAATGGAGACATTCATCATATTGTATTTCCGCAAAAATTTAGCAGCCAGGGTATTTGTTTCTCCAGAGCCGATTAGCAGAATGCGCTGGTCTTTTTGATCATTTGCATTAATCATCGCCTGTATGGCTAGTGATACGACAGACAATGCTTTTTCTGCTATAGCTGTTGTGCTGTATACTTTTTTTGCTGTAGCTACTGTTGCTTTTTCAAGTATACGCAGGTAATCGCCTGTAAGGCCCGCTTGTTTGCATTGGTCGTAGGCTTTCCTGAATTGCCTGAAAATCTCTCGCTCACCAACAACAAGTGAATCCATGGAGGATGCCATTTCAAAAACATGCCTCAGCGCAGCCTCTCCTTCATAATAATCCGCGAAGCTGTCGATGTGATCCAGGGTCTCAGGCTCAAGATCCGGGTTGACGGACTGGAAAAACGATCTAAGGAATTCATTATCGATAGTCTTATGGGCAAAACTTATGAAGCAAACCCTGTTACAGGTCTCAAGATAAAACAGCTCATCCAGTCCGAATTCAGATTTCAACTGCTTTAGCCTGAAATAAAGATTCCCTTCCTGCGACCTAATATAGAAATTCCCTATATCCGATATATCCAGGTTGTGATGTGTCACTGTAATAACCTTGTAATTGTCAATCAAACCCATAGGATCAAAAATAAAACAGACATACTGCATAAATGTCATAGGAATGTAATTTGCTGAAGGGCATGGCTTTGTATTTTACTGAAAATGTATTTGCTTTGCCTGAGTAATCCCCCCTGGCTCATACTTTGACCCTGAATTCAAATTATAATTTTAATCGTGCTTGCACTTTTTAGAAGAAATCTGTTTGTCAATTATCTGTTCCTGCTGGGCTTTGCCGTCGTATGTCTGATGCCATACCTGATAAAGCCGGATTGGCTCGCAATGCATGATTTCCAAATGCCATACCATGAGGTATTTGAGTGGAACCTGCCCTGGATAAATACGGTTTACGGGCAGTTATTCTATGCTTTGATATTTATTTACGTGCAATCAATTATGGTTGCGGAAATCGTAATTCAGAATCGCTTGAGCCGTCAATTGAGTATTATCCCTGCGGCTGTGTTTTGTTTCTTCTGCTTTTGGGCGCTACATAATTCTGTCCTTGACGAAGTATTACTGGCTAATTTTTTTCTCATTCTCTGTTTCCGTAGTCTCTTCGATATCTACAAGAAATATAAACCTATATCAACACTCTTCAACGCAGGCTTTTTCCTGGCATTGGCGGTGCTTGTTTACAGTCCTTTGATATTCTTCTTTATCATATGCTTCTTTGGTTTACTAAGCCTCAGATCACTCAAATTAACAGAGTTCCTCCAGCTCAGTTTTGGCTTTCTTTGTCCGATATTTCTTGCTTGGGTAGCCCTCTTTTATAAATCAAATACAGCTCTCCTATGGGATCAGTTAAGCCTTGAGTTTTCTTTTCCCAAGGTAACAGACATAGACATACCGTTAATAATAAAACTAACCCTACTTCTTCTGACTCTTGCATTCCTTGTGAGTCAGAATTCTGAGCTGCTTAAAAAGAAAACCTTTGATGCGATAAAGAAAATAGAACTTTCTTACTGGGGACTCCTCCTCTCCCTGGTCAGCCTTTTTTTCGTGAAAGAGCTTAGCCAATCCCACCTCTTAAGTTTGTCTATACCCTCATCCATTCTGGCAGGGCTTTATCTTGAATCGCGCGATAAAATGACCATTAAGGAATTCGCATTCCTGTTTTACATCGTCTTTTATTTCCTCATGGTTTTTGAAATCGTGTGATTTCCTAGGCGTCCCTTTTCCTAAACTTTCTGTGAACTATGCTGCTCATCACTATCGAAAGCAGGCAGTACGAACTGAAATATATAATCCCTGGAGAAAGACTGGAATAATTAACCGTATCTGCAGATGAGGAATAGCTTTGATATGAAAAATCATTAAGCATACTGCTGATCAAACCATAAAAGCCAATATAAGACATGAATATGGCTACAACAAAAACATCCGCCATGCTCCATTTCCCCATATAAAAGATGATCACCTTTATGAGCTGGCTGTTACGGGATTTTTCGATAAACAAATACACTGTAGTGAGCAACATTTTGAGGAAAGGCAGAATGATACTGAATAATAGAATCAAGAAACCGACAATTTTAAGGTCTATACCTCTGCCTTCAAGCAGTGTAATGGTTACATCAATAATACTCTTGCTTTGGTAGTACATGACCTGCTCGTCAAAATGAATATTCGAATCCAGCAGGTTTACATCAATGGTAGAGAGACGAGCATCCAAATCTATCATAGGCAGGGCCAGGCCCAAAGCAAGGAATACGGTACATATAAGCGTCAACCAGGATGTTGACCAGGCGAAGGGCATTGTTTTATTAAGCACCAATAAGACAAGCAAGGCAAAAACCAAAGCGGATATAGACCTGATTATAAAAGACCTCTTGGCGGCCCGAAGCGTCTCAAGCCTGGCCTCAATGACAGCATCGGCCTCATCAAGATTAATGCCTCCGTATTTCTCATACAGCGGTATACGCCGGTCTGAACCCGATCTTGCCAACTCCGTCGCCATCATATCACTTACAGATGCACTGATTTCAGCTTTTATTTCAGGAATTTTGCGCTCCAATTCAATCATCAACTGGTCTGTTATGACAGGTATTTGTGCTTCAAAGTCAATGTTCTTTAACTCGGCTTCAATATTTTTTCTGAAAAGCCCAATAAATAGTTTACCCAGCTTTTTTTCATCCTCAGACCCCTGCCGTGCCTCGACGATGGCATCAATCAATTTTCCTGATTCAAAATATTCTTCATACAAATCCTGGAGATAACTTTCAATTTGTCTTCTTATCCCATCCAGGTCCCTGGCAGTTATCTCAAAGTTATCTACCCTGTCTTCAAGAATGACAAAGAGTTTTTCCTTCCACAAATCGAGGTTGAATAGCCCATACTTGATCATATGCATCTCTGCATAATCATAATTTATTTCATTTTCTTCCTTCGAAATTTCATAGGTCCTAAATCCAGCATATGAAGCATATGCGATGATTACAAGAAGTATTATCTGGGAAATATATTTCATAGAATCTGATGGTTCAGGCAAAAATCATGTGTCATATATAACAATAACTGATAATTTAGATTGTGCCTGGAAGGATTTTGTAACAGATTAGTTTAAAAATTTAGACCTGCCCTTATTTTAAGCGCTTAAAACCTATTTTCATTATTCAATAAATCTCAAAAGCCAAATCTATGGAAATTCTAAAATATCCCATCGGCAAGTTTGAAGCATCCAAAAATATCACCACTGAACAGATTGATGATTGGATAAAAACCCTTGAAGATTTTACATCAGAACTCGAGACTTGCGTTTAAGGATGGTCCGATAAACAGTTGGACACACCATATCGAGAGGGAAGCTTGACTGTAAGACAACTGATTCATCACATTGCTGACAGCCACATGAATGCACTGGTACGCTTTAAACTCGGACCATCTCAGGAGAACACACGCACTAAGCGTGGAGTAAGAGGCTGTCATTTGCTAATTAAATTATTCCACTTCAGTATGTCCTCCCAGTATGTATCTTCTGTGAAACCTGGAAGAAAGTGATGAAGAAAAACAATTTTCCCGAATTCATGTGCCAGAACAGCTGATAAGCACTATGCCATACTGTCTAGTTATATTGGCTGGTATTGGCGTGGTATGGATAATTTTTACAAGCAGCAGCATCACGGGCTGAAAGCTTCCTAAGGCTCTTACGGTTCCTGTTCAAATTTTTTGCGGGCATAGGCCTGGAGGTCTGCGACCTTATCAGATTCATCGACAATCTCATGACCTAGCAGGGCTTCAAAAACATCTTCGAGTGTAACCAGTCCCACCATTGTCCCGAATTCATCCTTGACGACTGAGAGGTGTTGCTTGCTTTTACTGAGACTTCTAAACAACTCGGGTAGCGGCATATCGTCCCTGATTATGTTCACCTCAAGTTTTATATCCTCAATTTTTGTTTCCCCTCGTTGCTCAGCCATCGTAGCCAGAATGTCATCTTTAAGTACTATACCTGTTATGTTATCCCTGTCATCCTTGTAGACGGGTATCCGGGAGAAGACCTTTGTCGGTGTAAAGCGTATGTAATCCTCTACGGTAGTATTGGCGTCAAGCATGAAAGCCACAGAGCGGGGCGTCATTATGTCCCGGACAGTCATCTGTTCAAAATCCATGAGATTCTTGATCATCTCTGTCTCCTCCTTAGCTAATGTGCCCGTATTGAGGCCTTCCATAGCCATATGAGTGAAATCACTTCGACTCAGTACCGACTTCTCTTTTTCTTTCTTGAGACTCTTTGTTATCAACTGGCTGACATATACAAGGGGAGCCAGTACCCATAATAAAATCCGGATGGTATATACGGTAAATCCGGAAAGAGCTCTCCAGTTATTAGCGCCTATTGTTTTCGGGATTATCTCTGACAATATCAGAATGCTTAAGGTCATAACCGTGGCCACAACAGACTCCCAACTGATGGGAATATTTTCGCTGATCGGGCCTGTTCCTATAGCCTCGCCTGCCACAGCGCCAACGCCAATAGCGCCCACTGTGTGTGCAATGGTGTTGAGGGTGAGAATAGCCGATAAGGGTTTATCGATATCCTTTTTATAGAGCTGAAGCAATTTCCCGATGCCGGAGCCATCAGCTACTTTCCTGCGTACATAAGATGGTGTAATACTCAGCAGGACCGCTTCCAATACCGAGCACAGAAAAGAAAAGGCAATAGATAACACAAAGAAGAAAATAAGTAATCCTATCACTGTTGAAATTTACTTTTATCTAAATCTAATCCATAAAAACCGGATCATTGAGACGCTTCGCGATAAAATATTTCACAAACCAAATTATTACAGAAGCTAATATTAGTTTTATAAGGGCCATTTTCCAAAATGGTTTGAGACCATAGTCGATTGCTCTTTCAAAACCGTGAAGTATAGCAAGGTGCATAATACCAAAGAAAAAAAGTACCATGGTAGCCTGGAGAGTGCTATTGAGTATTCCTGTGAAGGCAGGATCTGTCCTTGACTTGAAGCAGAAAGATATAAATAAGCCTGCTGGCAAAAAGCCATAGAGAAAGCCTCCACTATTGCCAATTAACCGTTCAATTCCCGAGCTGCCCATGGCGAAAACTCCAAGACCTGCAATACCTAAAAGTATATAGCCCAATAATGCTATTGTAAACTGTTTGGGTGTCAGGAAAGCTGCCACAACAAAAATGGTCAAGCTTTGCAGGCTGAAAGGAATCCCTGACTCACTTAAAGGAATATCTATCTCAATCTGTGCAGAAAGAGTAATGACAGCGATGCTTAATACTATACGAATTATCTGTTTCAATACAAGTTACCTGACTGGTTAAGGTACGCAATAATGATCGTAATTGCCAGCATGGTATCTGCGTCGCAGCCTGCTTTAATGGCAAGTCCGGCCTCTACGGTGGACCATGTCTTAAATGATAAGCGGGCCACCTCGTCAGACTCCGACAAAAAGGTGAAATTGGTTCTCCAGATATTGGTCTTAATTTTAATAGCTCCGTGGTATTTGCTTTCAGCTCTAATAATACCGTCAACCATAGGAAATTTTCTATTGAGTTCTAACAGGAGTTCTTCGTCTTTCTTTACTCTGAATCTGGTCTGCCAGGCATTGGCAGATTCGATGTGTAGAACTTCAATATAGTCAGCATTTACAAGACGGATCTTTTTAATAAATTCAAACAGTTTGGTCTTGGATGCGTAGGCCAGCTCGCCGTCATCATCAAATACCTTGTAATTACCGTGATCCCACCAGTTTTTTTTGCGAATGATAAACTTTTCAAACTCGCCATCCATAAGTTATGGTTGCAAATACTCCTGGAATGAAGACTTTAGTCTTTGGTCGGTAGTGTTCTGGACAATCTCCTGTATCATTTCTTTCAACTTGGGGATACGCGAAGCATAACTTTCATCATCCAGTTTTGTGTTGAATGTCGAGATCAGGTTTCTTATGAAATTTGTAGCCGAATATTTTTTGAAATAGTTATTAGAATTATCAATTGCCAGAGCCTTCAATACCTGGGCTGTTTGAATAAGGCGTTCAGGGTCATCAACTGACTTGGCCAATTTTGTGTATTGATTCATGTAATTGAAAAAACTGAAGATGCTCACATTGGATAGATTTTCTTCAAAAAAGTCAAGGTACTTGGCCTGACCGGTGTTGGCATAAATTTCTGAAATCTTGCCAGTTAGAGGTTTATAGTATTGCTCTGTGAGTTTATCCGCCAGGGTGAGAGCTTTATCCTGGTCGTTGCGTGCAATTATATTCAATGCTTCAGCGAGAACCCAGAAAGACTGATCCTTCAAGATAACCGCTTCTGCCAATACGGGATCGCCAAGATTTTTAAGTGCAGATGCTCTGACCGAAGAACTCTCATCCGATAAAGCCATGCTTCTTAGCTTATTCTCGTAACTGCTCTTGTTGAGGGAGGCCACAGCCATTGCCCTTATGTCGGGAGAATTGTCATTGAGCGCTTTATCAATAATCTTAGTCATATTTGGACTACCCGTCAAAGCTTTGACGGCTTTTAGTTTATCGGCATACTCGTCAGATAGTAAAAACAGTTGCACATGCTCTTCCTCTGTCCGGCTCTCCTTCGTCACAGCAAGGATATCGTGTTTTCCATCAAATACGACTGCCACAGGCATTTCATCAGCTTCAATAGAAAGCTCAAAACTTTTTTCTCTTTGATCCATCCACAATTGCCTATACTCTTTTTTACCCGAAGCGTAATACAGGGCTGTCTCGACTGGAAACTTGAAAACCGGCGGGTTATCTTCGGCATCCTGGGTCTGCCTTACATCAATTCTAACGAGTTTTTGAGCATCAATCATAGTATGCTCGATCTTAAGAATCGGATGCCCTTTATCATAAAACCACTGGTTAAAAAACCAATTTAAATCTTCACCTACAGTATCTTCAAAAGCGAGCCTGAGTTCGTGGGCTTCCACATCAGAAAATTCATGGTCCTTGAGATAATTACCAATGGCTGTAAAAAATGCATCATCACCAATATAGGATCTTAACATGTGTACTATCAGGCCGCCTTTGTTATAACTGTGGGCATCAAACATTTGCTCTTTATCATCATACTTGAAATGAATAAGATCATGAGTACCTCCCTGAGATGAAGACATCAAGTATCCATTCAAGTCCTGCAGTCGCTTTTTCTCTGCATTGTCGTGACCATATTTGTATTCCCGCCACATATATTCTCCATAGGTCGCAAAGCCTTCATTCAAACTCAGGTTGGACCAGCTTTCGCATGTTACCAGATCTCCAAACCAGTGATGAATCAATTCATGGGCAACTATATCATCATTATTACTGTCCAACAGCTCTCGCGTTGTTTTCTGCACAAATTCACCAAACACAACCGCTCCGGTGTTTTCCATGGCTCCGCTCACGTAATCCCGACATACAATTTGAGCATATTTGTCCCATGGGTAATTGTAATTCAACTTTTCTGAAAAGAATGAGAGCATTTCGGGAGTATGGTTGAATATAGCCTTGGCATCATCTTCAAACTCTTGTTCAACATAATACATAAGCGGTTTGCCGTTCCATTCCTCCTTTACGACCGCATACTCACCTATACCCAACATAAATAGGTAAGGAGCATGTGGAGCGTCCTGCTTCCAATAGTCTGTTCTGGTACCATCAGGATTAGGGGTGGAATTAACCAGTATACCGTTCGAGAGCGTACTGAAAGAAGCATCGACTGTAACATATATCTCCTGACTGCATCTCTCGTTGGGTTTGTCAATCGTAGGAAACCAGCGACTGCTGTTCTCCGTTTCACCCTGCGTCCAGATCTGTCTTGGTTTGTTCGGGTTGTCGGCCAAAGGATTAATAAAAAATAAACCCTTATCGGAAGTTATGGCTGCACTGCCACCTGAAGGTCCCTCATTGGGCTTAGCTGTGTAATCGATCTGGATGGTATACTTTTCATCGCGTGTAAATTTTCTTCCAAGATTAATACTGAGCTTTTGAAGGTCATAATCGTATTCAAGCATATTGCCATCCATTGTGACGCTATGTATATCAAAAACTTTGGCGTCCAACACCAATTGATCCGTTGGGTAAAAAAATGGTCTGAGGGTCAGTTCGGCTTTACCATTCACGTATTGCTTTTCCCAATCAAATGACAATTCAAGTTTGGTATGAAGAAGATCATGCTTTCTTGTTGCTGACGCCCTGTATACAGGCAAATCATTGGGCACCTCATCTTCCTTATAAATAGGCGCTGATACAACAAGGGTATCCAGCAATTCTTCTTCAATAACTACCGGTGCTTCATAGATTTCCTGTTGAGTCTTACATGCGCTTAATAAGGCCAGCGTGGCAAGAGCAAGTATTGTCTTAGTCGTTAAGTTCATACGGGTATTTTTCCAAAAAATTAAGGAGAGCAAATATAATTGGCTTATGGTTCATTTGCCCGGATTCTGTACCAATAAGTAAAGTCCACTTACTGGCATTGCAATAATTGCAAATATCAAGCCTAATAATCTACATTCAATTCATCAAAAATGGCGTGAATATTTTCCTGGACATCGGCTCTTCGGTCCAAACGGTAGTTCTTGCCTACTAGCTTTTCGTAATAAATCAAAAGGTAGTTAAGGAAAACTTCTTCAGCTAAGTCGTTAAAGCGATATGCGCCGTAGAAATATTTGAATTGCTCTTCTCTTATAAAACGGCTGTCCTCCGAGAAAAAAACAACGGCATAGGGAGCAAAAGCAGCATACTGACCCAATTCAGCACGGCTGGGATAGCCATATTCTTCAAAATAGCTTGAAATACTGTAGAAGCCTTTAAGGTATATCATATCCTTTTCATCATTCAGAGCTTCTGCATCATAGTCTACGGAAAACCGCCGGGCTTCGCGTCTTTCTTCAAAAGATTGAATTTCTATCAACACATTTTCAAGGTATTCCTTCTTCTCTTCAAGGCTTGCCAATTCCTGTACTTCTTTCTGAATTTTCTCCTTGTTGGGGGTATTATCGAAAATACAGCCGCTACAAAAAATGGCAAGGCACAAGCTTGTCACAAGCCATAGCGATTTGCCAAAATTAGAAATCATAAGAATCTTCGGGTTTATTTGATTTCCCGTGTGATCTCAATGCTTTGAGGACCTGCTATGATTTTGAATTCTGTCCTCCTGTTGAATCGATGTTCTTCATCGGTACACGGAACCCTGTTCTCGCATTTGTTGAGTATCTGTTTCTCACCATATCCTACTGGCTTTATTCTGTCCTTATCAACACCTCTTTTGATCAGCCAGTTACGTGCTGACTCAGCCCTCTTTTGAGAAAGCTCGAGATTATACCGAGCGGGCCCCTGGGAGTCTGTATGGGAGGACAACTCAATAACCATATCAGGATATTCGTCCATCAGGTCGAGTAAAAATTCAAGATCATCTTCTGCATCTGGAAGAATCTTGTAATCATCAAAATCGTAATAAATATTGTCAAGCCTGATAGGCTCGTTGACAGTGACAATACGTTTTTCCTTCGTCTTAAGAGTTACTTTTTTCTTAACCGTATAATTATCAAAAATACCGGCTGTAGTAAAGCTTATGGTGTCCGGATAATACCCCGGGCAAGTTATGCTTGCCATGTATTTAAAGTCCGAATCCAGAAGAAACTGAAATTCATTTCCCAGTGAATTGAATTTCATGTCTGGAGGGAAGTTAACCGGGTCAGAAATGTTTTCGAGCTTAATGGTGGCCTCCGGCACCGGTGCATCCGTTTCATCGACTACAATAGCCAGCAAATCAATAACTATATCTCTGATCTGGAATGCGAATATGTCATCGCAACAGGTCTCCGACCTTAGTTTTTTCTTCTCTTTACTTGGTCTGTTAGATATAAAATATCCTCTGTTGCCACCTTCGGCAATGTAGAAGTAGTGATCATCAGCTGAAGAGTTATACCCGAGCCCCATATTGGTCGGTTCTGACCATTCACTGCCATCCCAGACGCTATAAAATATATCATAGCCTCCAATGGTAGGTCTTGATTCGGTGCTGAAATACAATGTCCCTTGGTAGTAAAACGGCGTGATTTCATCTCCTGGTGTGTTGATGCGTTTGCCCAGATTAACCGGCGCAGAGAATGATCCATCCGAATTGATATTGGCATAATATATATCCAATCCTCCTTCTCCTCCTGCCATATCCGAAACAAAGAACAATACATCGTTTCCAAACAATTGTCCAACCGCAGGATGTTTATTGACCCAGTCACCGTTGATTCCAGAAGCAGGCGTAGCGGCAGACCATCCTGAATCTGTCCGATAGCTCACCATAATAAGTGAGGAGCTGATATCCGTGCCTTTAGTTTGAACTCTTGTAAAATACATAACACGTCCATCCCTGGAAAAAGCCAGGTGTGTGTTATGGAAGCCTATACGATTCACATTCTGATCGAGCTCTTCACCATCTTCATAAACGCCTTCATCATTACGACTCGCTACATATATTTTAGCATGATATTCATCGTCGTCTTTATCATCTACTTCAATCACCGTCTTCCTGTTAAGTGAACCATAGTATAGATCTCCATCCAGGTTTTCTCTTGGTGAGTATTCGGCAGAGGGAGAGTTGATCGACTTATCAAGCATCCTGATGGACGTCTCCACATTGGGCTCGAGGGTTCTCAGTGATTCAATGCCTTCAATGTGAAACTCTGCCATTTTGATGGTTTCTTCATCCTCACTCAGACTGATGACCTTATTGAATTCTTCCAGGGCCTGTGTATATTTTGCATTTGCTTTCAAGCTAAGTGCATACATATACCTGTATTCAGCAAACTCATTGTCTTCATCTTTTTTCAGGACCCTCTCGTATTTCTTTTCAGCATCTTCATAATCACGAAGCCTGTAATCCAGTTCTGCCAGTTTAAGAGCAAGCCTTTTAAGTTCAGGATTACTTCTTCTTCCTGAAGTTTCGCGCATTTCGTCATAGGCTTTCTCATACCAGTCAAATGCTCCGGCATAATTACCCTGTTCTTCTGCAAGCTTGGCGGCTTCAAACTTCTGATTAATATTGGTATCTCTTATAGGCTGTGCCTTCAGTACAGCTACAGCAAATATTGTAAAACAAAGACTTGTTATAATCCTGTTCATAGTTTAATTCAAATTAAAGTCTTGGGCAAATGAATTTAGGGTTAACCTTGGTTTTCTTCTCCCACGAAAAAATCTTACTCACTGCCAACTCATAAGCCCCGGCATTGCCTGTAGCTGTGGTTAGTCCTGATACATTGGTATCAAACGCGAGGCCTACGCGCCAGTCTTTAAAATCAGCACCCACATAAATAGGCACATCCATATTGTCTGCTATCCTGACTCCCAGGCCAAAATTTAGCGTCACATCCTGAGAAGGATTGGGCGTGTAGCCTATCAAGCCCTGTAACAGTATATTCTTAGCCGGACCCATGCCCTGGTATACAATACTTGGGTTCAATGTCAGTTTTTCACTGAGATCCGTGAAATATTGGACATAGGCATTGAATCGGCGTGTCAACCGGTCTCCTTGCCCTACATTTGGTCCTGTATTGCTTGTAGTATCCTGCTTAAGCCTTGGCTGTAGAAGGTGATCTGATGCTATACCGATACGCATATCTGAATTTTTTCCGACAGGCGTTGTGAGCATGAAGCCTATGGCCAGGTCATTGGCATTATCCTGAATATCTCCATTGTTGGAAATACCTGATATCATATTGGTAAAGTCGTCGTCATCCTGTATCCCGACACCATTTTGCAGGGACCAGGGAGAATTGGCTGAACTGTTAGGCGTAAATCCAAGACCATAACTACCGTATTTAAAGGAAGCTGTCAGTACAGAATTGGCCTTTTTGGATAGACTCAGATGGTAGGCCGCAGAGAGGCCATTGAAACTTCTCTTGGTATCAAAGATGCCCGCCGTATTGCCTTCGATCAGAATATTGATACCCAAAGAAATCCAGTCATCCTCTTTGAGGCCAAAAGGAAGATTCCCATCGACAAACAATGAAGTACTCGAAAATCCCTGGTTACCATTTTCCTGGGGTGCCCGCACATTAAACCATTGACCTCTAGTAATAGCCGTAGCTCGTATATTACCGTAATAGGCTCCTGTAAATGCCGGGCTGACGATTGTTGGTGCAAACTGATAATAGCTGTAATGCACATCCTGCCCGTCCATTTCGCAAAGGCCAAGAAAAGCAAGTAAAACAAATATGTATCTGAGTTTCATATACTTTTAAATAAATGAGCTCTAAAATTAGTTTTTTAAGCTTTGAATATGAAATGATACGGGCTTATATGTCCTCAGAATTTATACGAACGACATATAAGGCTGATTTAAATGACATTCCTTAGCCTTTACTCCCTCAATATGTCGCAGCAACTCGACATGTAAAGATTATTTTTCAAGGTCATCCCTCAATCGTATGGCTTCATCCTTGTTGGCCAACTCCCAAATAAGGTGAAATATATGACGGCTTACCTTTTCTGTTTTATCAAACATGATTTTATCAACAGTGTCTGTGATCCTGTGATAATCCTCATGTACGCCGCTGAAAAAAAATATGGCCGGTATGCCTTTCTTGGCGAAATTGTAATGATCTGACCTGAAGTAATATCGGTTGGGGTCTTTCTCACTGTTGTATTTATAGTCAAGGGTAAGACCGGAATAATCCTGGTTAACCTGCTCATTCAGATAGTGAAGGTCTGTGCTTAAACGATCTGAACCGATCACGTATATGTAATTTGTGTTGGTGTTATATTTCTTGTCGGTTCTCCCTATCATATCCACGTTCACATTGACCATCGTCTTCTCAAGAGGATAAATAGGGTTTTCAGAATAGTATTCAGATCCAAGCAAACCCTTTTCCTCTCCTGTTACAAGAAGGCAAAGTACACTACGCCTTGGACCTTTGCCATCTTTCTTTGCCAGAGACAAGGCTTCAGCAATCTCCAATACAGAAGAGGTTCCGGAGCCATTATCATCTGCACCGTTATAAATGTCCTTGGCACGCTTGCCCAGGTGATCATAATGTGCCGAAACAACCACGAGTTCATCTTTCTTGTCGGTCCCTTCAATGTAACCAAGAACATTATAACCCTCTATAAGCTCTACATTCCTTTTGAAACTGCCATTCAATTTTGCTTGTAGACCGAGAGCCTTTGACTTTCCTTTTTTAGTATTGATCTTTCGCCATTTCTTAAGCTTCTTATCCTGTTCTCCAATGATGTCACGTGCCATCTTCGTGGAGATATACAAATGACTGGCAAATCGATCTTGTTCTTCGTCGCCTCTTCCTAACCGTAAGGAAGGAGATACAAGAAAACGCCTGTTATTACTTAAAAAGCCTTTCAGGTTATCTTCAATAATCAACACCATACGTACCCCATTTGCCTTTGCTGTTTCCAGCTTCGGCCATATACTCCTCGACCAATCGGAAGGCGTCCTGGTTCCAGAAACATATGAAATACTGTCAGCACTGTAGGGTTCTCCCTTGTTGATCATTATAACCCTCCCACTGACATTTTTGCCTTTATAATCACTGTAGTTGGGATCATCTATTCCGTATCCCAGGTATAGAACTTCATCTGATTCGAAGTCAGGCATATCATCATTCAGGGTGGCATAGCCAACGTAGTCCCAAAGATGCCTGTAAGTGTTGCCATTAATTTCAAGAGTGTTTTCATTCCAGGATGTCCTGTTGAAAAATACGTCCTGAAAATATCTATTCTCTGATCCAACGGCAGGCAAGCCCATTGACTTGAACTGCATGGCAATATAATCAGCAGCCAGTTCCATTCCCTGTGTACCGGTTTCCCTGCCTTCGAATTCATCCGAAGCAAGAATGTTAAGATGGTTGAATAAATCCCTGGCCGTAATCGTATTGGCGTATTTCACCGAGAGGTCAGAACTGTCAGCATTGAGCGTAACGCTGCTATCGGGAATCGTGACGCCACTTATATACTGTGCTGCCGTCTCCTTTCCAGAGAAACCTATAATGCATATAATGGAAAGTGCTCTAAAAATTAAATTCATGAGCTTAGGTTCTTTTAGCATGAAATCTTATTAACGCGTCGCTTATGTCTGCCGCCTTCAAAATCCGTATTTAGGAAGGTCTTCGTCATAGCTCCAGCTAATCGCTTGTCAACAAACCGTGCAGGTATGCAAATCACATTGGCATTGTTGTGTTGCCTTGCCAGTTCTGCGATCTCGCGGGTCCAGCATATAGCGGCTCTGACTTTTTGATGCTTGTTGGCAGTCATGCACACACCATTTGCACTGCCACAAATCAAGATACCGAACTTAACCGTTCTGTCGTTGGTTAGCTTTTCTGCTACGGGATGTGCAAAATCGGGATAATCAACAGAATCCGGAGAATCCGTTCCATAATCGATATACTTGATACCCCACTCGTCGAGTTTCTTTCTGAGGTAGGCTTTGTACTCATAGCCTGCGTGGTCAGATCCGATTGCAACTTTCATATGTCTTTATTTAATCCTGGATATTGCTGAGATCATATTCTCCCAGCTCCTGTTGAAATTTATTTATCAATTGTTGATCGCCCATGCGTTTGGCCAATGACATTATATCGGAGACAGCCCTTATCGCGTAGCCGTAGTCAGATTTAAAGCTATTAAATGCATCGTCGTCAAGCGAATCATAAAACTGTAGTTTTTGCCTGGTCTCCTCGGCGAGAATCAGTAAGTGCTCCCTGGCTTCATCACTGCGGCCTACCTCATGCAGAACCTCAAGGAATGGAACCACACTCTCGTCATAAGCAAAATTAAAATGTGGGAATGCCTTGAAATACTCGGCAGCCATATTGCCTGCCTGCTCCAACTTGCCTTCGTCAAGCAGCTTCTGACTTGTTCGCATCATAACAATTTTCATCGCCTGGATCTCTGCAGCGTAGCTTTCATCAATAAAGGTTTCCTTTTTATCAAAGTTACCCCAGGCCCACTTATTCATAACGTTATCATATACCTTCTCAGAAGCGACTCGACCACTGCCGTAAATAGAAAGTGATGGTATGCTCGGAGAACGGACTGGAATAATTCTTAAGCCAAGTCCTTCCATTTGCATATAATCGTTCAGCCCAAGCAATTTGTCATTCTTGCAGGTGACCGCAAAATAAATCGGGCGCTCATGAAGATTGGATGCAATCACATCTATGACCGCCAGCTCATCCTTGGATATATAGTTCTGCTTTGATGAAAAACGCAAAAGTATATTATCCACCATCCTGGCTGTATCTTTCTCTGACATCAAACCATTGTGTATCATCCTGTTCTTATCAATAGGAATATAAAGGTTTTTGGATCTCATTATGGATTGCGGGGTAGCATTGGGGTCCCTTGGGTCACGAACACTGTTTGCCGGATTTCCAACAAATGCCAATTCCGTATTTATGTCTGCAGGGCGTGTCAAATTATCCGGATTGGATGGATTATAGAAGAATACCTGATGGCGCTTATTGCCCCTGTAACTTTCTGAGGGTATAGTCAATTTAAGCGGTGGAGAGTCATTCACTTTCCTGCGTAACTTTTCAATGTACCAGTCCACAAATATCAAGCTTAGGTTTACCACCCGGACATCCCTTCGGATACCTTCTACTTCCTGGGCATACCATAAGGGGTAGGTATCATTGTCACCATAGGTGAATATAACGGCATTTTCATCAAGAGAATTGAGGAAGTTAGCTGCATAATCCCTGGATGCATAATGGCCGAGCCTGCTGTGGTCATCAAAGTTTTCAAAGGCCATCAAGGCCGGTGCAAGCATAACAAGTGTTCCTCCTGCCAGAGTTGACATTTGCGGCGATAAATTCACGCGGCTTGCCAGAAGCCTGGATATCTGGATGGCACCCATACCTATCCATATACAAAATGTAAAAAAGGATCCAACCAGGACATAATCCCTTTCTCTTGGTTCATTAGGTGGCTGGTTGGAATACATGATAAGCCCCAGACCTGTAATTAGAAACAGGGCAAATATGGCATAGAATGTTTTCGGGTCATTTTTGAAATGAAAGAAAAAGCCTATCAATCCAAGAATCAGGGGAATCAAATAGTAGTGATTGGTGCCACGATGATTCTTCATCGTATCGGTGATTTGATCCATATTGTGCAATCGAGCCTCGTCAATAATACTGATACCCGATGCCCAATGTCCACTTTTCTTATTCCATGGCTGATAACCTTGCTGGGCATTTTGTCTTCCTGCAAAATTCCACATGAAATACCTCCAGTACATCCAGCCCATCTGATAGGTGAGCATATACTTTATATTGTAGGCATAGCTGGGCTTGCCTTTCAGCTTTTTACCCATCAAGGCTTCATACCATTGTCTGTGTTGTCCCGGCCTTGAGCCTTCAGTATGCCCGATCCTTGGCAGGAATATCTTGTCGTTGGCATCATAGCTGTACTCCAGACGCTGATCAACAATCTCATATCTATCATCAACACGCCCATAGCGATTGGTCTTGGTGAGATCGTCCGGCTGAGCCGCAAAATGAGGACCAAACAGCAATGGCCTTTCGCCATATTGTTCCCTGTTGAGGTATGGAAGCAATCGAGTCGCATCACTTGGAACATTCATGTTGATAGGGGTGTCCGCATTGGCCCGGATAACGATGACGCCAATAGTAGAAAATCCAATCATCACCATCAAGGCGGACATAACAATCAGCTGAAGATTATATTTGCCCGCATTATGCGCCCACTTAAGCAAGAAAAAAACAAGCGCTGCAATCAACAATAGAGCTACGACCAGACCGGAATGGAATGGCAAGCCCACAGAGTTGACCAAAGGAATCTCGAATTTTAACCATAAGGTTGGAATACCTACAATTATAAACTTCTGGATCAGCATGATAATAATAGCTCCTAGCAAGAAGCTTCCTACATAACCCAGAAACTTGTGTTCTTTATATTTCTTATTGTAATACAGAATGCCAAGAGCCGGAAGTGTAAGCAAACTCAGAAGGTGTACACCGATGGAAAGGCCCATGATGTAAAATGTCAAAACCAACCAACGGTCCGACTCGGGCTCATCTGGCAAAGAATACCATTTCAGGGAGGACCATAGGGTTAGTACGGTAAACATAGTGGACATGGCATATACCTCTCCTTCCACAGCCGAAAACCAGATCGAACTGCAAAAGGCCGTTGCCAGACCTGCGGCCGTACCGGCAAGCATCATGGCAAAATTCTGCAGACCTGAAGGCTCCTCCGTTTTTTCAACTGTAGCCATCCGTATTAATAGCATCGTAATCCGTGCAATAAGCATAGCTGCTATGGCTGTGCAGATACCGGACATAAAATTGACCGAAAAGGCAATATGCTCTGGATTGCTGGATAAAAGCTCTGCCACCCAGGTAAACATTCTCCCTACCAACATAAATAGTGGAGCTCCTGGCGGGTGGACAACTTCCAGCTTATAAGCTCCAAGAATAAACTCGCCAACATCCCATAAACTGCCGGTCCGCTCAGCTGAAAAATAATAGACAATCAAGGCGATTGCAAAAACAAGCGCGCTGGCAATGGTTTTAGCTCTAGTAAATGATTTTATAGTCATTTTATATTGTGTCTGATGTGTATTGGCAACAAAGTTAATAAATCGGGCAAAGTCTGTATTTTTAATCTACGAAATGTTTCGTTTGTCATATTTTATTAAAAATCCTTGCCATGTTGATTCGTAAGCTCAGGTGATTGGTTGCTCCTGCAAGATGGTGGTATCCCACACCATAATCAAACCTGATCTTCTTAATATTTAGTCCCAATCCAAATGAAAATCCTGCCAGTGACCTGAAATTGCTTAAGCTCATTTCCTGGCGCCGTAAATGGTTGTAAGCAAATCTTAGTCGGAACTGCTCATTAGTCCCTATAAGAAACTCTCCATTAAAGACAAAATGCCTGAAAAAATTATCGAGGCCACGACTGAAAGCGCTGATCTCTTGAGTATCTCCAAGGAAGTCTGTTCGTACATCGCGGTCAGGATCGTCATATCGTATATACCATTTTTGAAGTTGCTGTGCTACAATTGAAAATCGGAAGGGTAGATGTTCAAGTCTTCTCGAAAAAGCCATCTGGAGGTCAAATGGAAGACCGCGTTTGTCGTCAACAACAGCACTTAGCTCATGTCCTATATTTGCTATGACAAGCGACCAGGCTGTATTGGAACCTGGTGTTTGATAAAAAAGACCCAGGTCCACTCCAACAGCCACTGAACCGTAGGATTCATAATTAGAGCTTAAAAATTTAAGATTTATCCCGCCGCGAATACGTGCATTGAGTTGTTTGGCGGCCCCTACCGTTACAGCCATTTCTCCGGCTGAAAATTCTCCTGTGTTGTCACCCAGTTCATTGGCCGCCGTAAAATCACCGTAATCGACATAACTTATGCCAGCGTGAAAGCTCATCCCCAGTGAATCATTCTGCTTCCCAATCAACACGTTGCCATGAGAAATGCCAGCGAAATGAAAGTTATGGTTTATCGAAAGCTGCATATTCATGGCAGCATTGCTGACGGCCGGATTCTGAAACGCCAGAGCAACATCTTCGTCTTTTACACTGATAAGATGACCGCCAAGAGCGGTAAGCCGTGCATTGAGTGGCAGGCTGACAGATTCAAAGGCATATCGCCCACCAATCTGGGCATCCAGGTCAGCCCCAATTAGCAATAAAACAAAAAGAAAAGCAAGCTTTTTCAATGCTGCAGGTTTGACGACGTAAATTACATTAATCGCATGAATATGCATGGACACTTTCATCAATACTTCGGAGTAATGTCTCCCTCTTTAAGTGTCCAAATGGTTCTGCATATAGCAAGACTGTCACACATCATTTTTTTGATAAGCTCTCCCATATCATCATACTCTTTAAGAAGTCCAAATTTAGCCCATTCTCATAATACTCTTTGAATGGGCCATTCTCGAGGTTATCTGCAAACATGACCTCCTCTTCGAGCTGACCATTTTCATAGTACTTCCTGGAAATCCCTTCAAGTGTGTCCATTCTAAAGTTCTGTTTCAGCAACAAGAGGCCACTTTCATAGTAAACCTCGTAATTGCCATGCATATGCCCGGCCACATAATTTTCTATAATTTGTGTTTGCCCGTTAGGAAAAAAAAGCTGCCTTTGTCCATCAAGCACTCCCTGGGCATATAGCGCTTTCTCCTTCAAGCTTCCGTTATCAAAAAATGCCAGATACTCGCCATGGCGTAATGAGTCCTTATCAATAAAATATTTTTCAATAATCTGGCCTGCAGGATTTTTCAGAACCACTTCATTGGTGTTACTGCAAGAGGCCAGGCACACAAGTATAGATAAAAGTCTGATTGATCGCATTTGTGGAATTGATTTTGATTTTTACTCAAAATTAACGCCTTTAAAG
>RFSX01000002.1 GCA_009923745.1 Chitinophagia bacterium | reverse complement strand
ATATACGCTTTTCCGTCGAGGGGCGAACATGGATCAACTCGGATGGGCAGGCCAATATGCCTTCAGGTGAGGTCTTTTCTGCTCCGGTTGAAGACAGCGTCAACGGTAAGGTCTATTTCAGTTACCCATCGATCTATATGGGCAGAGATGTCAGTGGTATCAGCTTATGGGTTGAAAACGGTAAAATCATTAAATGGGATGCTGAAGAAGGTGGAGACGTTCTGGACCAGGTCTTCTCAATTGCCGGCGCCAATTATTTTGGAGAGGTTGCGATAGGTACAAACTACAATATCCGACAATCCACCCGCAATATATTATTCGATGAAAAAATAGGCGGCACCATCCATATGGCTGTCGGTCAATCCTATAAGCAGTGTGGTGGACTAAACCGATCATCGATCCACTGGGATATGATTACCGATATGACTGAAAGTGGCCAAATCTATGCCGATGGAAAACTGATTTACGAGAAGGGGAAGTTTTTGATCTAGCCCCAAAATAGAAGTCAGTTCTTATATGATAAATCTGAAATAATAGAATCAAGAATTCGCGAAGTCGAGAAATCGAGACTTCTTGAAAAAATTAATCATCCAACTCACGGTCCCTGACAGCTCCAAAGCCAATAGGGTTCATACCCATTTTTTCAGGTACGTCATCATCAAAATCTTCCCACTCAATGATTTCCTGTAAAAACTCCTCTACATAGCGGATAATAAAAGGCACCTTCAATTCATGGGGCCTCAAGATTTCAAGCGTCTTAGGTGGTTTGGGCTGACCGTATCCTTCAATGTATGGATACATGATCATAATCATAATCTTGCCATTGAAGAGCTCCTGAAAAATTAGGGACCCATTACTTTTAATGAATGGTCTTTTGATCTTGTTACCGGGCAATTTTTCAGCTATCCCGCTGATCTCTGTACCCAAAGACATGCCGATGACCTCCAGGTTTTCAATCTCATCCTTTACTTCCACATAAGCATTGAGATTGCTTTGCTTTATTATTTTTTCAAGGGTGCTGTTAATCAGCTTTTTTACATCACTGTGCCATTGCTTTCGATACGTTCTGGTGTTTTCAAGTATCTCGTTGTACTTGGCAACTTTTGATTTTATATTGGCATAATCCATAGGGCAGTCTTTATTTATTCAGCTAGTAAGCTTTTAATTTATCTAACGCTTCATCAAGCCTGTTGTTTGCCAGGAACTGTTTTTCCAAAGCACTATTGAATGGAATGGGTGTATCCAAACTGGCCACCCGTATAACAGGACCATCAAGGCTTTCAAATAAGTGTTCTGTAATGTAAGCAGAAATTTCAGCACCAATACCGCCAAATAAGGTATCCTCATGCAGAACGATAGCCTTACCCGTTTTCCTTACACTCGATTCAATGGCTTCATAATCCAGGGGAACAATAGTTCGGAGGTCAAGGATATCGGCATCTATATTCTTTCTTTTAACAGCATCCACAGCCCAATGAACGCCAAGGCCATAGGTGATGATACTGAGTTCATTTCCCTCCCGTAGACATTTTGCCTTTCCAATCTCTGTATTGTAATAGCCTTCAGCAACATCACCTTCCAGTGATCTATACAAAGCCTTGTGCTCAAAAAACAGAACAGGGTTGGGATCTTCGAATGAGGCTATCAACAAGCCCTTCGCATCGCCGGGGTTTGACGGGTAGACAATCTTAAGACCTGGCGTATGTGCAAACCAGGCTTCATTGGATTGTGAGTGGAAAGGGCCCGCTCCCACAGAACCGCCTGTCGGCATTCGAATGACCACATCGGCATTGTGGCCCCACCGGTAATGTATCTTAGCCAGGTTATTGACAATCTGGTTGAAACCACAACTCACAAAATCAGCAAACTGCATTTCAACCATGGGCTTATAACTCTTCATGCTCATACCAAGGGCAATACCGATTACAGCACTTTCACATAAAGGTGTATTTCTCACCCGGTCCAGGCCATATCTGTCAATAAACCCTTCGGTAATCTTAAAAACACCTCCATAGTCTGCAATATCCTGACCCATCAGCACAGCCTTGTCCCATTTCTTCATGACCTCATTGAGGCCCTCACTCACGGCATCAACAAAACGCAGGTTCCTCAATGGACCTGATGCATCGACTTGTATATGCTTATACGGTGCAAATACATCACGCAATTCTGTATGCAATTCTATATCCACATCTGTTGCCTTTTCAGCAATTTTAAGTTCTTTCTTTATTTCCTTTTTTATGCTATCCTCGATATTATCTATCTCTTCACTCTCCAAAACTTTCTCATCAAGCAGGAAATTTCTGTAGTTCATGATCGGGTCCTTTTGAGCCCATTCATCCATAAGCTCCTGAGGCACATATTTTGTTCCGGAAGCTTCTTCATGGCCTCTCATTCTGAAAGTGCGACACTCTATCAATACCGGTTCAGGATTGGAACGTATCTCGTTTGCCACCTTTGAAAGTAGGGCATATATCTCCAATACGTTATTACCGTCAACAGAGTGTGATTTCATGCCATAACCCAATCCCCGATCAGCAAGTGACTTGCATGCATATTGTTCTGACACAGGAGTTGAAAGGCCATATCCATTATTTTCTATGATAAATATCACCGGCAACTTCCAAACAGATGCTACATTGAGTGCTTCGTGAAACTCTCCTTCGCTGGTGCCACCCTCGCCAGTAAAAGCAATACTCAGTTTTTTTTCTCCCGCTAGTTTGTGCGCCAGGGCAATTCCAGATGCCAGGGATAACTGGGGGCCTAGGTGTGAAATCATGCCCCAAATTCTATGTGCCTTTGTGCCAAAGTGAAAGGAGCGGTCACGACCCTTGGTAAAGCCCTCTGCTTTACCCTGCCATTGTGAAAACATGCTTGATAGGGGAATGCCTCTTACAGTGAATACGCCGAGATTTCTGTGCATCGGAAAGATCCATTCATCCTCTTCCAGGACGATAGCAGCTGAAACAGCAATAGCCTCTTGCCCGATGCCAGAAAACCACTTACTTATCTTCCCCTGCCTCAACAGAGAAAGCATTTTTTCCTCTATCATTCGTGGCCTGAGCATGGCTGTGTAAAGCTCTCTTAATAGCTCATCAGAAAGATCTTTCCTTTTAAATTCCATATACCATCTTTTTCGCCTGTGTAGGCGAGACAAATATCAACATTTATACATAAGCGCAAAAAAATTAAGACAAAACTGACCTCAAAACAGGCAGGCATTTTAATTCACGGAATCCTTCCAGATGAAGTTTATAAAAATCCAACAATGCATCCAGCAATTCAGCCCTATCCGTTTTAGTCATATTCTCTACATTCCCATCTTGTAATAGAAGGTGCATACTGTAACTTAAAGACTCATCCAGGATGTGCTGGTGCCTTACATCATTGTCTTTAAAATCGCCTTCCAGCACATCAAAATACCGGTTTACATCAGAATAATTATCCATAGGTTCGAATCCCAGGAGCGCAGTCAATTGCAAGGCAAATCGATGAGGAAAAAACCTGAGATTCTGTGATCCAGAATCCAATAAAAGCAAAGAAGATCTCAAAAATGCATACATGGAAGGATTGCTTTCGCTTTCCCGAATCGCGTTGCGGGACAAGTCTATTATAAACATAGCGACTGCCGAGACAGCTACGTCAAAATTGATTTTATGGTATTGAGCGGCTAGTCCTGATTCCTTTATCCTGGATAATTTCTCTTCTGATTCATAAATCACCAGGTCAATGATGTTTACAGGGTGAAATACGTTGGCCTGCTTGGATCGGGCTTTTCTGACGCCTCCGACTATGCATGATATCAAACCCTTTTCGAGAGTATAAATTTCAAGTATAAGGCTCGTCTCTGAGTATTTGAGGCTCCTGAATACTATCCCTTCTGTTTTTAATGTATTGCTCAGATCGTAAAGTTTAATTTAAAACTCCCAGCCCTCGATGGGATCTTGTTTATACTTTTTACGTGAAGCCAGCCTTTGTTTTTGCCGCTCCCATATCAAATTGGCAAATGTCACATGAGTCGGCATGATACTCGTTTCCAATGCTTCAGCAATACGCTTTTCTTCTACATCAAGTCTGTACAAATAACTGAGCAAAAGCTCAGGATCTCCTTTTAATAGTTGTTCTACCCTATACGAGATATGCCTGATCATTTCTTCATCACTCAACTCCTGAGGCAATTCGAAATCAAGGTCCTGAGCGATCGTTTTGGATATATGACGGCCTGATTCTTCCATGAATGCAAATTAACTAATTAGCCTCATTTGTGCTTGTCCCGGACTCATCCAGCGCATACAATTCTTCCAATATTTTACGATCGTTTCTCAGTCGGGGCACTTTATTCTGGCCCCCGTATTTTCCTTTTTTGCGCATCCACTTTTCAAAACTCCCGGGTTTGAGAGCCTTGATTATTAAATTGTCCAAAGCAAGGCTGTGACTCCGCTTGGCATCATAATCCGAATTTAACTCCCGTAAAATATTATCTAGGTCACGGGCAAACAGCTTTTGATCTTCAGGTGGATGTTCAAATTCTATATACCATTCGTGACCCCCTCTTCCAAGGTTCTCCATAAATACCGGAGCAAGCGTATAATCTACAGGAACGACATCGTGCTTTGCACAGCAGATGGCCAAACCCCTGTCCGTATTCTCAGAACTGAGCTCCTCACCAAATACGTTGATCATAGCACCTACCCTTCCACAGACTTTTATCTTAACAGGATGTGTATCTACAATCCTTACAATGTCTCCAATGAGATATCTGTATAAGCCTGAGATATTGCTAATCACAAGAGCATATTCCTGGTTCTTCTGAATTCCTTTCAAGTCACAGATATCCTCATAAAGGGCTTCACCATTCACCCAGGGAACAAATTCATAATACACTCCATGATGGCACATAAGCAGCATACCTTCTCTCTGACTGTCTGCCTGAAACCCAAAATATCCTTCAGAAGCATTATATACTTCCCGATAGCGGATTTTTGTAGAAGGAAAAAGCCCTTCAAACTGTGTCCGATACGGTTCAAAATTGACGCCGCCATGCAGGAAGGATCTCAAATTAGGCCATACCTGACTCATATTTTCTGCTCCGGATTGTTCAAGTATTTTTCTGAACAAGACCAGAAGCCAGGTAGGCACTCCTGCAGCCAGGACTACATTCTCCTTGGCCGTTATCGAGGCCATATTATTTATTTTCTGATCCCAGTCCTTTAATAGCGCTGTACCAAAATCCGGCGTATAAAAATGTCTTCCGACGGCCGGAAAATGCTTTATAATGATACCTGAAATATCCCCTGTATAAATCCCCTTACCAATGGATTGAATGCTGCCGCCCATTATCAGACTTTTATCAGAAAACAAAGCTGCATGCTGGTCTTCATGATATATATAGCATGCCGCGTCCCAGGCGCATTCCAAATGTCCTTTTTGAAGGTATTCCTTCGTGACAGGAATAAATTTACTCTTGCCTGTGGATGTCCCTGATGATTTAGCAAACCACTTTACGGAATTTCGACAAAGCACATTTTGCTCTCCCTGCATCATCCTTTGTATGAAAGGAAAAATATCCTCGTAGCTTCTTATAGGCACACTATGTTTAAAGCTTGTTGTGTCCATTATTCTTTTGAAAGAGTGTGCCTTTCCAAAAGCTGTATTTCTATTGTTAGATATGATTTTGTGGAGAATTCTGCCCTGCAATTCATCCTGCCTGGAAACACAATAATCAAGCCTGCGCTTGCGACGCTTGAAGTACTGTCTCATGACCCAATCCGAAATTTTCTTCATTGATCTGTCTTAACATTGATGAATTGATTGCCTTTCAATTTTCATTATGGCCACGACTTTATGATATTTGCAGTTCTGCTTATACACAATAGATAAAATGTCAGACGCAATAAAGATACTTGAACCAAAGGCATTATGGAATCATTTTGCCGAATTAAATGCTGTTCCAAGACCATCAAAAAAGGAAGAACGTGTCATTCAGTTCATGCTTGATTTTGGAAATACCCTGGGATTGGCAACGTATCGTGACGAAATTGGAAACGTCATCATCAAGAAAGCCGCAAGCCCTGGTATGGAGAACAGACAGACTGTAGCGCTTCAAAGCCATCTTGATATGGTCCATCAAAAAAACAATGATACCGTTTTTGATTTTGATAAGGAGGGCATACGAATGTTTATTGACGGAGATTGGGTTAAAGCCGAAGGCACCACACTTGGAGCCGATAATGGCATTGGGGTAGCGACCATAATGGCACTTTTATCATCTAAGAATATCCCTCATCCCCCTCTTGAAGCCTTATTCACCATTGATGAAGAAACCGGCATGACAGGAGCCCTCGAGTTGCAAGCAGGTCACCTTACAGCTCCCATTCTGCTCAACCTGGATACGGAAGATGACGACGAACTAACCATTGGATGTGCGGGGGGCATCGACATCAGTATTCATGGAGAATATGATCAGATAGATGCACATCGTGATAACCTGACACTGGAGATCTGCCTGAAAGGCTGCACAGGGGGTCACTCAGGAATGGATATTCACAAGGGACGTGCAAATGCCAACAAACTTATGAACAGGGTCTTGTACACCCTGTCGTCAGAGATGGATATTTTACTTGTTTCGGTTGATGGAGGAGGCTTGCGCAATGCCATACCCAGAGAATCGGTAGCGCGTATCTTGTGTCATGTCTCAGATAAAGAACGCATTCAAGGAATGATCACACAATTGGAAACAGTCTTGAAGGCTGAGCATAAAAGCACAGATCCTGGATTAAAGCTCCTTATGCAAAGTATAAATAATTCTTCCAAAGCTGTCGATAAATCCTTTAGCCAGGCATTCCTGAATGCCGTTTACAGTTGTCCAAATGGTATCTACAGGATGAGTCCGGATATGGAAGGTCTTGTGCAGACATCCAATAACCTGGCCCGTGTTCTTATAAATGAGGGCAAATACGAAGTGCTCTGCCTGACACGTAGTTCTGTCGCATCAGAAAAAGAGGATCTTGCCAATGCCATTAAAGCCTGCTTCAAAAACATAGGTGCCCATACAGACACGAGTGGTGCCTACCCTGGCTGGCAACCCAAACCGGATGCTGACATCGTAATGCTCATGACTGAAATATATCGCTCGGAATTTAACGAAGATCCCCATGTAATGGCATGCCATGCAGGCCTTGAATGCGGCATTCTGGGTCAGAATTATCCCGATATGGATATGATCTCCTTTGGACCCAATATTCGAGGAGCTCATTCACCTGATGAAAAAGTGCAGATCAGCTCAGTCCAGAAATTCTGGCGTTTTCTTCTTAAAACCCTTGAAGAAATACCTTTAAGAGCTTAAGAATTAGCAGAAAAAATTGACATAATCATAGCCTGTGCATAATGTAATGCATAGTACTTTCGTTATACAATCACTTCTGGCACATTTTCAATTGAAATACATTTTGGCAATTTAATTCGTTGATTTATAATATTTATCATATTATAAATTTATTTAATACGATATTTAGTTTAATTTTGTAATGCTATAAATAGCCTTATCTGACTTATGTCCAGATCTAAGAAAACAAACAATGCAACAGCGCTGAATGAACAGCTGCCTTCAATGATCAGATGCTTGTGGATACTCTTGGTGTCAGCTATCTTATTGGGAGCCGCTTTCTTCATTCTGCTTGCGCAAACCAAAATGCCGGATACCAGTGAACTGGAAAACCCCGACCTTGAAGCCTCAACGATTATCTATTCCTGGGATCAAAGGGAAATCAGTCGCCTTTATACCAAGAACAGGGAGATCATTGACTTCGAAGACCTCAACCCCTATTTGGTCAATGCTGTAATAGCTGTTGAAGATGAACGCTTTTACGGTCACAGCGGCATTGATGCCCGAGGTACTGTGAGGGCAGTGGTAAACCTGAGCAGAAAAGGAGGAGGTAGTACCATTACCCAACAATTGGCTAAACAGTTTTTTACAAAAGGGTCTAAATCATTTGTCAAAAGGGTATGGCAAAAACTACAGGAATGGGTCATCGCTGTCGAATTTGAAAAGCGGTATACCAAGGAAGAAATCCTTGCGATGTATCTTAATAAGTTTGATTTCATTTATCAGTCTTTCGGAATAGCCGCTGCATCAAAAAATTATTTTGGTAAAGATCAGAGCGAACTCACCATCGATGAGGCAGCCATGCTGATCGGCATGCTCAAAAATCCATATTACTACAATCCGAAAAGAGCTCCTGAAAATGCTCAGAAAAGACGCAATGTGGTATTATACCAAATGATGCGCAATGAAATGATTGATTCTGATGAATTTGAAAAACTCAAGGAGCGTCCTATTGACATGTCACAGTTCAAAATGCCTGTCTACTACAAAGGTCTCGCTCCATACTTTAAATCCACACTCACTAAGTACCTGAAAAAAATACTGGAGGATAAGAAATACAGGAAACCTGACGGCACGCCTTACGATCCCTATAATGATGGCCTAAAAATATACACCACCCTGGATTATGAAATTCAGGAAGAAGCCGAAGCGGCCATGAAAAAGCATATGGCCAAGCTTCAGGACAAATATTTTAATCGCTGGGAGAAACAGGATCCCTGGACTTACACGGAAAGGGGCGCTAATAAGGAAAAACAAGTCGCTTACAGGAAGAGCTTTCTGAGCGCAGTGATGAAAAATTCGGATCGATATCAGAAAATGAGAAACCACTTAATGGGTGATCTATCCCAGGAAATAAAATCCAAATACCCCGAGGCCAGATTATGGGATACAGATATTGATCGGATGATTAAAGAGGAGGGTAAGCCTGGTTATTTGCAGCAACTGATACGGGAAGAATATATCAGTCAGAACCAGGCGGGGACCTATCGCCAGATTCTAAAGGACCCTCTTTGGGAAGATCTTAAAATAAAAAAGAAAGAACTTCTTATGAAGGCGAGAAAGGTTTTTAACACCCCTGTATCCATGAAGGTGTTTGCCTACACGCCTGAAGGCGAAAAGCAAGTGACCATGACCCCACTGGATTCCATTAAGTACCATATGGAGCATATGCAGCTTGCATCAGTATCCATGGATCCCAAAACCGGTCAAATAAAATCATGGGTTGGCGGAATAGACAATAAGTATTTTAAGATTGATCACGTGCTAAGAAATAACCAGGTAGGATCAACTTTTAAGCCGTTCCTGTATGCCACAGTCATTTCTCAGCAGGCCATGTCGCCGTGCGTGCGTGTAAGGGACATACCGCATGAAATCCCAGCAGGCGAGTCCAACTTCAAATTAATGAAGACCTGGGCTCCGGATAATGCAGACGGTAAACATACCGGAGAAGAGATGACGCTTAAAGAGGCCTTAAGGCTTTCCAAAAATTCTGTTTCGGTCTGGTTGATCAAACAACTGGGCAGCGTGGAATTAATCCGCAATCTAGCTGCCAATATGGGTATCGATAAATCCAAAATTCCAAGTGCTCCTTCCATCATTTTGGGAACGCCGGATTTGAATGTGCTCGAAATGACAGGAGCTTATGCATGCTTTGCAAACAATGGGGTCTATAATGAGCCAAACTTCATTCTTAAGATTGAAGACAGCAATGGAAAATTGATTTACAACAATATTCCTAAGCAAAGAAGAGTCCTGAGCCCTAAATACAATTATGCCATGGTTAATCTCCTTCAACATGCTACCAGCGCGCACGAATGGCGGTTGGATTCAAATTTTGGAGGAAAGACCGGAACAACAAATGATTATGTTGATGGCTGGTTTATCGGTATAAGTCCAGACCTGGTAGTGGGCACCTGGGTGGGCGGAGAGAACAGCTGGATACGATTCCTGTCATTGGGTGACGGATCGGGTGGAGCCATGGCCAGGCCGTATTACTTCGAATTTATGAAATCCCTGGAGGAGAAAAATCTGATTGATACGAAAGCTCATTTCACCATACCTGAAAGGGATCCTATCATCCTGGACTGCGAGCTTTACGATGCCCAACGCCTGCCTTCCAAAGAAGAAAAGGAACGCGAACGCAAAATCAAAGAGTTCAGCGACGAGTTTTCCATGGATGAGATAGAAGGGTAATGAATGCTTCAATGCTTTAATGCTTAATAAGGTAGAAAAATAAACTTTCAATAAAGCAATTAGGCATTAAGGCATTATTCACAGAAGTCCTGCAATCACATTTTCTTCACTGATGCCTTCCGCTTCGGCCTTATAGTTTCTGACAATACGGTGACGCAATACATAATTCGCTACAGCTTTGACATCTTCTATGTCCGGAGAGTATTTGCCCTTAATAGCGGCATGTGTCTTGGCCCCCAAAACCAAATATTGAGAAGCACGCGGACCGGCGCCCCAGGCTATGTAATTATTGACATCATCTGTTGACCTTTCGGTATTTGGCCTGGTCTTACTTGCCAATGAAACAGCGTATTCGAGTACATTATCGGCTATAGGTATTTTTCGAATAAGGTTCTGGAAATAGATGATTTCATTTCCAGTCAAAATATGACCAAGCTCAGACTGGTTGTAAGTCGTTGTTTCTTTGACGACCTGGATTTCCTCATCATAGGAAGGATAGTCAAGTGGAATGTTAAACATGAAACGGTCCAGTTGAGCTTCAGGTAATGGGTATGTCCCTTCCTGCTCGATAGGGTTTTGAGTAGCTAAGACGAAAAATGGCTTTGGCAGTTCATGCTTTTTACCTCCGAATGTTACGGATCGTTCCTGCATAGCTTCAAGCAAAGCTGCTTGTGTCTTGGGAGGCGTCCTGTTAATCTCATCAGCCAACACAATATTGGTAAATAGAGGTCCCTCATTAAATCGGAAAGTCCTGTTTTCATCAAGAATCTCGGCACCGGTAATATCTGATGGCATCAAATCCGGGGTAAATTGAATCCTGTTAAAGTCCAGATCAAGAACTTCTGCAATGGTGCTTACCAGGAGTGTTTTTGCCAGACCTGGAACACCTACAAGTAAACTGTGCCCGTTAGCGAATAAGGAAATCAATACTGTTTTGACAACCTCATCCTGCCCAACGATAATCTTGGCTATTTCATCTCTTAGCTCATTATACTTGGAGGCCAAGCCGTCGACAGCCTCTTTATCACTGCTATAATTCAAACTCATATGCTTTTTCTAATATGCTTTGCTGATTGAAGCGTAAAAATAACAAACCCCCATTTAAATGGGATTGACTGCAAAATAAATATGTCACTTAAACGATATTACCGCATTAATGGAAATATCCCGGTTTTTATTTATCGTGTAAAAAACTTTTGTGTTTTTATCAAGCGTCCGTCTGCAAATAAAGACATGACAATCATGGACTCTGAATCAAGATTCATCAAATGTTCAGACATTCCGGCTGCCACAAGGCGACTTGAAATAAGTCGTCCGTCCAGGCTATAAGCCTTCAATTCCAAATCAGATGATGAATAAGAGACTGGAATATCAAGGATAAGTAAATCATTGGCATAATAGATACCTGCCTCGTCATCCAATTCAATATCATTAGCCGAGGTCAGCAACTGTTGCATAGAACCCCAAAAAAACACGACTGAAGTAGCTGCAGGCGATACACATTGCACATGATTCAAGGGAAAAGTATTGTCCATTCTTAATGCCTGGACATTGGGAGCCCCGTTTTGGGTCATAACATTGGCAGCTAATATGGCATTTTCAAAACTTACCTCTTCGTCTCCTTCACAATAGTATAGATTGGTCAAACTTTGTGGTGCCCAATCATAGACATCATTGTCCATCAATGCTTGATTCAATGGATATTCGGGATCTGACAATATACTGTTCAATACATCCTCTAGCAGTATTTCTCGACACAAAACAGCACCATAATCCGTCATTAGCCGGTTGGTAATTCTACTATTCAACTCGCCTCGTCCAATCGCTTCATCCCTGAAAGCTTTGATATCATCAAGATATTCAGGCTTGAATACTTTTTCCAGCGTAAAAGTATCCAGAAACTCAGGATAGGCTTCCATGTAGCCTAGAGCTACCCATACCAAATAGGAAACGGTATTGTATGGCTGATCACCCAGAGTGAAATCTATCATTACCTCTGATATGGAATATGGCCCCGACATATGTGCCGCTGCTGCAATATCAAATTCACCAGGGTACATCGTTTCAAGATACTTATGCGCCGCCATAGAAGCGTGGCCACCTTGAGAGTAGCCACCTATAAACAGCTGGTCGGTGACGTAGAAAGGCGGGTAGTTATCATCCTCCGACATTTCCCTGACAGCAAACAACAGGTCAATGCCTGCTGTAGCCTGTGTCGTAGCATGGACATAAGGGTGAATACCGGGAGAGTCTCCCAGTCCCACGAAGTCGGCAGCACAGGTGACATAACCAAAAGCAGATAGGATGAGGGGTAGCTGATATCCACCAGCCAACCTGGAAGGTACATCCTCCCTGCCATCCACGGTTCCATGCTGATAACAGGCTAAAGGAAATCGTACAGTGTCATCTTGAGGAATGCACGCCAAGCCAGACGCAATATGCTCCTCACCTCTTGCATCCGAGGTATAATAACGGACTTTGTATAAGTCAACGCCATAAGCTACCGGGATGCCTGCCAATGTGGAAATTTCCTGACTGCTGAATGAATTAATAAATTGGGCACTCTCCAGTTTTTGAGCCTGGACAGTATTGTAACTTACGATAGTAATGAAAAAAAGAGTAGTAGTTCTCAAGAATCGCATAAGCTAAGAGCTTTCGGGTTAGGAAATTATGCAGGATAAAATAAGGACATTTTTGTGATTTAAGATACTTTTGAGCTTTAATCGAAGTTCAATTCCATGCCCAAACGCATATTAATATTTATATCAATATTTATTCTGGCATTTTGTTCAGCCTGTGTCCCGGAGTCCAAAAAAATCCTGACAAAAGTCGAGATCAATGTGGATGACCCTGTCTTTCAGAAAATTATGAATTTTGAATATTCCGAACGCGCAGACAGCCTGCTACCCTACCTCTCACATGAAGATCCCACGTATCGCTATCTGGCAAGTAAGAGTTTCGCCAGCTTGCAGGACGAAGCTGCTTTGGACAGTTTGTACAGTCTGCTTGACGATCCTGTCATCAAGGTACGTGCGATGGCAGCCTATGCTATTGGGCAAACAGGACAAAAAGAATCTGAGGAAGCACTCATTCGGGCGTTTCGCCAACGTGATACCATGTCAGTAGATAATTCTGCCAATGGAGCTATCCTTGAAGCTATTGGAAAACTGGGGAATGATAAACTTGCTGCCCTTCTGGCAACATCCCGCGGCTACAGGGATTCTGACACATTACTACTCCGTGGTAAAATGATGAGCCTTTACCGGTTTGCACTCAGGGGTATTCATGATGAATCGGTAATCAATTATCTCTTGGAAACGCTACGAAACACAAGACTTGATCCGATTACCAGACTGTATGCCGCGCATAGCATGGCACGTATTGCAGACCTTGATATCGATAAAATAAAATTCCAATTGGCTGAAGCCCTTACAGAAGAAAATAACAAGGATGTAAAAATGGCCCTGGCCCTCGTCCTGCGTCATACAGATAACGAAGAAATCCAGCAAACATTACTTGATGAATTGAAGAATGAAACAGATTCTCGTGTTAAGATTAACATTATTAAAGCACTCGCCAGTTACAGTTATATCGAATCCGCAGAACTGATAACTCAGCTGCTTAAAGATGAAGATATCAATGTCGCCAGGCAAGCTGCTATGTTTTTATATTCTAATGGAATCAAAGAAGACGTTTCCTATTACCGACAGATTGGCCGTGATGGTGTACCCTGGCAAGTACAGGCTGAAATCTTGAAAGCGACTACCAAATTGCTGCCTTACTATTACAGTAATACACTCAATTCCGTACGCTGGGAAGTACAGCAACTTATAAAAGAAGAAACAGACCCCCTTATAATAATCAACTACCTGAAAGCACTGTCTCATGATCCGGCTGCCTATGAGTGGATTATAAGCTATATCAAAGACCTTGAAGATGAGAGTATAAAAACAGCCGGTATTGAGGTATTGGGAAACATACTTTCTGATGAGAATTTTAACGGCACATTCCAGTCCTACTCGAACTATCATAGAGGCAAAATACTGGATTTCTTGAAGTCCGAAATGGAAGCAAGTTCTGATCAGGGTATCCTGGGAATGAGTGCCGAGATAATTGCTACTCGTTCAAGTTACCTGAGTGAAATGATAGATAGCACCGAATTTCTATTTGATGCCAGATCCAGGCTAGACAATCCTGGAAATATTGAAAGTATACATGCTATTGAAAGAGCTATTGCTGCTGTCCGTGGCGTTAATAATCCTGATTACACTGATATAGCTCAATCAAGAACTGTAGATTGGGAACTGCTCAACGGATACAATACCAATACCAAAGTGATTATCAAAACCAACCGAGGCGCATGCACAATTGATTTATACATGGCTGATTGCCCGGGTACCGTGCTTAATTTTCTGGAATTGAGCGCTTCAAACTATTATGATGGCAAAAGATTTCACAGGGTTGTTCCCAATTTTGTCATACAGACAGGAAGCCCAAGAGCTGACAACTACGGTGGAACAGATTACGTTATAAATTCTGAGCTGGGTCCTAAATATTATGATGGTGCAGCCTATATCGGAATGGCTTCGGCCGGAAAAAATACAGAATCGGCACAGTGGTTTATCACACATTCACCTACTCCACATCTCGATGGAAAATATACGATCTTTGGAAAAGTAATAGAAGGAGTGGATGTCATTCAGAGCATTTATCCTGGTGATACAATCGAAGATGTTATTATAAGTAATCTGCAAAACTAAAACCAATGAAAGAAACCCCTCTTACGCAAGAACACATCAATCTAGGGGCGCGCATGATGTCATTCGCGGGCTATAATATGCCTGTAAGTTATTCTTCAATCAATGAAGAACATTTAAGAGTTAGAAACAATGCCGGCTTGTTTGATGTCTCTCACATGGGACAATTCTTTTTGAGCGGTGAAGATTCCATTAAGCTATTGCAAAAAATCAGTTCGAATGATGCTTCAAAGCTGGTAGTCGGGCAAGCCCAATACTCTTGTTTTCCCAACAGCTCAGGAGGTATTGTAGACGATTTTATTGCTTATAAAATATCGGACTTTGAATATATGCTTGTTGTCAACGCAGCCAATATTCAAAAGGACTACGACTGGATTCAAAAGGCAAATACATTCAATTGTAAGCTTACGGATCGATCTGACGAATTCGCTTTACTTGCCCTTCAAGGGCCAAAAGCAGCCGATATCCTGGCTAAGCTTACAGATGTAAAAGTAGACCAGATCCCATACTACTATTTCGCCAAAGGAACTGTGTGTGGAAAGGAAGATGTCATTATTTCCGCAACCGGATATACGGGTTCAGGGGGGGTTGAGCTTTACCTGGATAATAAGGATGCCGTTCATGTTTGGAATGAAATCCTTGAAGCTGGCAAAGAGTTTGACATTTCACCTATTGGCCTTGGCGCGCGCGATACCCTGAGGTTGGAAATGGGTTATTGCCTTTATGGCAACGACATTGACGATACCACATCACCTATCGAAGCAGGCCTGGGATGGATTACCAAACTTCAAAAAGAAGACGATTTCTATTCAAAAAAGATATTCCAAAAACAGAAAGCCGATGGTATTTCTAAAAAACTAGTAGGCTTTATTGTGAATGACAGAAGGGTACCCAGGAATGGGTACGATATCCTTGATGAAACAGGAGCAGTTATTGGAAAAGTGACTTCTGGAACCATGTCTCCTTGCCTTGAAATTCCAATAGGACTGGGCTATGTCAATAAATCCCATGCCAAGTCCGGCTCTGAACTGGGCATACAGATTCGAAATAAGGTTCTTAATGCACGTGTGACGAAACTTCCTTTTTACAAAAAGGAGGATTAAGGGATTAGATAGCTGGTATTATACATATCGATGTGGAAAAGAAATCCGCGCTTTACTGAACCATTCCTTGAAATTTCTATTTCCCATATATCAGAGTTTCGTATTATGAAATTTGAAGACGCCAAAAAGCAGTTTATAGCAACATGGGGTGAATTGGGTATTAATTGGGGCATCAATCGCGCCATGGGTCATATCCATGCCCTTCTTCTTATCAGTCCTGACCCACTCACGGCAGAAGAAATTATGGCTGAATTAAAAATTTCACGAGGAAACGCCAATATGAACCTGAGAGCACTTATGGATTGGGGTCTGGCCTACCGCGGTTCCAAGCCAGGGGACCGCAAGGATTATTTTACTGCCGAGAAAAATTTCTGGAACGTCTTCAGAAAAACCCTTGAAAAACGCAAAACAAAAGAACTCAATCCCATGCTGGATATGATTCGGGACATCTCACAAATTGAAATAAGCGACCGGCAGTCTGAAGAATTCAAAAATGTGATTTACGAATTGGATATGATCTCCTCTGCTGCTGATAAAGCCCTCGATAAGCTCATCCAGTCTGAGTCCAATTTCTTTCTGAATACTTTCGTGAAGGTAATGAGGTGATTTAATGCTTTAATGCTTTAATGCTTTAATGCTTTAATGCTTTAATGCTTTAATGGGTCAACTCTTTTTTTTTGAACATAGTATTTCTGGCTGAAACAAATATTTTCAAAAGTTCAGTTGTCTCTTCAACAAAAGGTTTTACATCAAATTCCGTATGATCTTTATGAAGGGAGTCAAGTAAATCAAGCCAATAAATGGTTTCATTGGTTTCTTCAATTACAATGCTCAGCTTACTGAAAAACTCCTTCCTTGATCGTGCAACACAACAAGAGGAAGTAGTTCGCTCCTATCGATGAGGCTGACCTGATTAACTGATTGGCTATAATTCGGTTAGACATGCCCTTGGATAGTCCATTACATTTGACAATAACCTTCAATACAAGTGACTTTGCCCTCTTCTTAATTTCATTGATAAACAATTCTTTTTTCATTCCTTTTTCCTAAGAATGATGAAACTGAAACTAAGTAATCAAGTTGCTTCAAAGAAACCCTTCAGATAAGAAGACATTAATGCACTAAAGCATTTAAAAACCAATAAGTCCTTATTGGTTTTTAAGCTCCTCCCTGATCTTATTCAATGCTGAACCGGCTCTCACCCACTCTATCTGAGCGTGGTTGAAGGTATGGTTAACATCAAATCGCTCTTCACTACCGTCTGCGTGATGAAGAACTATAGTCAGCGGCGTATCAGGAGCCATCGTCTCAAAACCTTCAATGCTCACTTTGTCATCCTGTCTGAGCTTTTCATAATCGGCTGGATTGGCAAAGGTCAGAGCCAACATTCCCTGCTTCTTGAGGTTTGTCTCGTGGATACGTGCAAATGATTTTACAACAACAGCCTTTACTCCCAGATAGCGCGGCTCCATGGCAGCATGTTCCCTGGAGGATCCTTCACCATAGTTTTCTTCTCCGAAAACGATGGTACCAATTCCAGCAGCTTTATATTTTCTCGCCGAATCTGGTACGGCCAGGAATTCAGCGTTTGAATCATTGTCAACATAATTGGCCACGCTGTTAGCCTTGTCATTAAAATAATTAATGGCGCCAATAAAACAGTTATTGGAAATATTCTCCAGGTGACCCCTGTATTTCAACCAAGGTCCTGCCATGGAGATGTGATCCGTTGTACACTTACCTTTAGCTTTAATCAAAAGACGCATATTACTTACCTCGTCTTTGCTTATCGGTGTAAATGGATCAAGCAATTGAAGTCTGTCTGAACCCGGTGCTACAACCACTTTGATATCAGATCCGTTTTCGGCAGGTGCATTGTAGCCAGCATCTTCTACATCAAATCCTTTAGGAGGCAATTCGTAACCTGATGGTGGATCCAATTTTACCTCTTCGCCATGCTCATTTGTCAAGGTATCCGTAATCGGATTAAAGCCCAATCGTCCGGATAAGGCTATTGCTGTCACCAGTTCAGGGGACGCCACAAAGGCATGTGTGTTGGGGCTTCCGTCGGCACGCTTGGAAAAGTTTCTGTTGAATGAGTGCACAATACTGTTTTTGGGTGCGGTTGTCGGATCAGCAAATCGTGCCCACTGGCCAATACAGGGTCCGCAAGCATTGGCAAACACCATTGCTCCCATACTTTCAAGATCATCTATCAGCCCATCCCTTTCAATTGTGAATCGCACTTGTTCAGACCCTGGCGTTACGGTTAAT
Source organism: Chitinophagia bacterium (assembly GCA_009923745.1). GTDB lineage: Bacteria > Bacteroidota > Bacteroidia > Chitinophagales > Saprospiraceae > RFSX01. The sequence goes on along the minus strand of RFSX01000002.1, from coordinate 28,518 downwards.
TGCGACTTGGCTTTAATACCTTTAGCTACAGCCTGACGAGCTATTGAAGCCGCACGTGATATATCTTCATAGGAAGAATTGGTGCACGAGCCAATCAGGCAATACTCCAATTCTGTTGGCCAACCATTTTTTTCAGCAGTCTCCTTCATTCTTGAAACCGGCGTACCCAGATCTGGTGTAAACGGTCCGTTAAGCATAGGTTCCAAGGTCTCCAGATCGATTTCGATAAGCTGGTCGAAATAGCTTGACGGGTCAATGTAACATTCGTCATCCCCTGTCAAGTATGGCATCATCGTATTGGCCATATCCGCAACTTCTGCTCTTCCTGTAGCGCGCAGATATCTGTCCATTGATTCATCGTATCCAAATGTAGAGGTAGTAGCTCCAATTTCAGCACCCATATTGCAGATCGTACCCTTACCTGTACAGGACATACTTGTAGCTCCAGGACCAAAATACTCGACGATCGCACCGGTTCCTCCTTTAACAGTCAGTATATCAGCAACCTTTAAGATCACATCTTTAGGAGTAGCCCATCCACTCAGCTTACCTGTTAATTTCACACCTATAAGCTTAGGCATTTTTAATTCCCATCCCATGCCGGCCATAACATCTACCGCGTCAGCACCACCAACACCTATGGCTACCATGCCCAGACCTCCAGCATTCGGAGTATGCGAATCTGTTCCTATCATCATTCCTCCAGGGAAAGCATAATTCTCAAGTACCACCTGGTGAATAATTCCTGCTCCAGGCTCCCAAAACCCTATACCGTATTTGTTGGATACCGATTCAAGAAAGTTGAACACCTCAGAATTGATATCATTGGCAACTTTCAAATCCTGGTCTGCTCCGACTTTGGCCTGGATAAGGTGGTCGCAGTGTACCGTAGAAGGAACTGCCACCTTGTTTTTTCCTGCCATCATAAATTGCAACAGCGCCATCTGAGCAGTAGCATCCTGCATGGCAACTCGATCGGGTGCAAAAAAGACATAGTCTTTTCCACGATTATAATTCTGCAAAGGTGAATCCTGATGAAGATGAGCATACAATATTTTTTCCGCCAATGTAAGCGGTCGATTCAGGACAGATTTTGCGTTGTCCACTCTTTCTTTGAAGCTGTCATAATGCTTCCTGATCATGTCAATGTCAAATGCCATAGCCTTAGGAGTTTTAAATTAGTCGTCAAAAATAATCAATCCCGCCAAATAGAAGAAAGGGCTTTAAAAACTAACGCAGGCCTCATTTTCTTGTTCGAAAAGTGTTAAAAATCCATGTGGATTAAACTTCGGATAACAGGGCTTTTAAGTCAAGATACACCGTTTTGAAAAGACTTGTTGAATCCGACCTAAAACTCTGATTCGGATTATTCTCATTGCGGATTAGAAATGATCCAGATTCATTTTTATATACCTCTACATTGTATTCAGCTCTTGGAGAATACAGCGTCAGCTTTGAATGCAAGGCCCCATCTATCGAATCCCTGTGTACGAAATCCAATCCCCGAGCTGAACTAAGCGCATTAATATAATTTGAAAGAGATATAGAGTCCAGCATAACCGACTCACCATCCATCCAACTAGCATCCAAAGTCTTTTCAATGGTTTGAGTTGTACCTCCCTCCATCAGGGTAATTTTATTTAATTCATCTGGCTTGAGGCCGGGCAATAGTTCTTTGATCCGGAAATCATCAGGCTTTCGATCAAGGCTCATTGCCAGGAATCCTTCGGTAGAGTAGATGTCCGAATCTCCAGCTTCCCTTACATAAGTCTTGGCAGCCCGCCGCGCCTGGTCAAAATTGAATCGCCCTGCATAAAGGCCACCCAAAAGCTTCCCTTTGCTGTAACACTCCAGCAACTTGCCAGAAGCAGCATCCAGTTCATATTCTGCATGCTTATCCGCAGACCTTGATACTAATTGTTGCGTTTTAACTCCACGAGCAGCATCCAGCAAAGGACCAACAGCAGAAGAATTGACAGGATAGTCGTCTCCATTATCCCCTTTCAGAATCCATCCGCCTTCTGTTTTTTCTAATTGCGATACGATGCCCCTATTGATCAATTTGAATTGATCTATATCTGAACTCTCAAGTTCCAAAAGCACATCTTTAAAGCTTCTGTTATCTGCTTTATGAATAAACTTCTGATAAATAAGTATCAGCACCAATACTGATAATACAATAGCGAGAATTTTATTATTGAGTTTCATAGCAGGTTTTTTATCTGTAATCAGCAGCCATTCGCTTTAGTCTCTGCGTGCGGTTACGTTGATTCCTATAAAATCCAACAAACAAAACAAGAAGTATGGGGATAAGAAAGTTACCCCATTTGTACATATTGACCTTTGCTTCCTCCATGTCTTCAATAGGTCTTGATGAAACGCCTTTAGTTCTTAGATCGATAAGGCCTGTATCATCCGACAACCAATCCACACTGTTGACAAGCAGAGAAAAATTATCGGCATTCGTCCTGCTGTTTCTTCCTTGAGAAATAGCAAAGTCAGCATCTGAAAAGATGACCATTTTCCCAGGAACACCTAAATCCTCAAAAGCTGCCACCAGGACCTGCTGCCCATCAGGGAAATCCGATTCGCGCCATTGTTTCTGTATATCAAAATATACTGGAGGATTTTGTGTCGCCGTTTGGTCAGAACTGAATACCAATGGAATCATAGTAGATGTTCCTTCATTGGTAATAGCACTTGCAAAAGGAAATGTTATCTGTTCAATACCCTTCGTAACTGGATGCTCGGGAAACGAGATCACTCTTGGAAAATAGGGAAACTGAACCTGGGATTGGAAAGAGAAAAATCCCTGCTTTTGAGTAACACCAACAGATCCACATTGGGCGTCGAGAACAAATGATTCTGACAGGCCAATGCCCTTTGAGTATAACCACGAAGGAATGCCTGTATTCAAAGCTGAACCCTGAACAGATTGGAAATCACCTGCCACGGTATTGACTGCAAGACATAGGTTGCCACCCTGGGACATATAACGGTCAAGAATATTGAAATGTGCCTCTGGAATGGAATCCTGGGGGTTGACCATGAGCAGCGTTTTGATCCGGGCAGGAATGTCACTTACTTGATTAAGATTGACATCCTCAATATCATAGAGTACACTCAATTCCTGATATACCTCTGCCAAATTCTGTGTGCTGGCTTCTCCGTGTCCACTGATCAAGCCTATGACGGGCTTGGCTGAGTTTGATAACTTTTTAATGGCTTTCGTCAGCTGATACTCCATAGGGCCCTGCGGCTGAATAAAGGGCAACACCTCTTGCGATTCTCCTGCCTTCAGAACGGCTCCCATAAAAGCTTTTTTCTGAATGACCTCATTCTTTTCCCGCACATTTATGAGAAGGGGCTGAATACCATTCTGGGCTGCTTCCTGCTCAAGTGAAGGATCCTTATTCGGATCAATAAATTCAAAATTCACCATTCCTGATGATCGCCTGTTATACTCCTTGAGCAGATCCTTGAAGTCTGTCAGATTTTTGGAATACTGTGGGGGCAGGTCCCCGGTAAAATATGAACTAAGGGTTATGGGTTCCGACAGATTACTCAAAATTGAACGGGTAGCCTTACTTAAGGTATAGCTTTTATCTTCTGTTGTATCCAACCGGAAGAAAAACTCATTGGATAGCAGGTTCAATACTATAATAATCCCCGCGATCAATACTATAGACCAGGTACTTTTCCTCATGATTACTTTCTTTTTGAAATGATATATTCTGAAAGAAAAATGCCCAGGAAAGTGATGGATAGAAAATACACCACATCCTTGGAGTCTATCACTCCCCTTGAGATACTATCAAAATGACTTGTCAGACTGAGTGTGTTAAACAACTCGGAAATCCACCCTGTACTGCCATTGGCGAGAACACCAAATATAAACTGGAAACATATTCCCAGTAGCAGTGCCAGGAGGAACGCAACGATCTGATTATTGGTCAGACTGCTGGCAAATAGTCCTATGCCGATATATGCTGAACTGAGTAATATCAGACCCAGGTATCCGGACAGGGTAGCTCCATGATCAAAATTGCCCAGCTGACTAACGCTGAGATAATATGGTATAGTAAATGCCAGTGCAATTAAAACCATCAGAAAAGCGGACAGGTATTTGCCGAGCACCATTTGCCTGTCGCTGACATTCTTTGTCAACAGTAACTCGATGGTCCCCGATCGCTTTTCTTCTGCAAGCAGTCTCATAGTGACAGCTGGAATAAAAAAGAATAAAGTCCAGTTGGCTATCATAAAAAATACTTTTAAATCCGCCTGCTTTCTAAAAAATACATCGCCGTTGCCACTCAGCCAGGTAAAAAAGCCCGTAAAGCCAAGAAAAGATATAAGCAGTATATAAGCGACAAGTGAGTTGAAAAAAGCAGATAACTCTCGTTTGGCTATTATCCATGTTGCATTGCTGGTCTTCATATCAATTCATAGTTAGGTCACGGAATATATCTTCCAACTTAGTTTCAAATGGTACCATCTCGGTCAACACCCAATTCTTGTCCACACAAAGCCTGAAGATGGCTTCATTCACGTTCTGATCAACATGGCTCTGGATTTCAAGTCTGTTTTCGCTACCCTCAACTTTTTCAACCAAAGCAACACCAGCTAATTGACTGACCGATTCTTTCACTTCATCTTGACTGGGAGCTTGGATTTTAACTCTTAAAACCTGACTGCCCGAAGCTGTTTTTCTCAGGGTTTCTGCCGTTCCGTCGGCCACAATTTTTCCTTTGTTGATAATTAGAATCCTGTCACAGGTAGCTTCTACTTCCGGCAGTATGTGGGTACTCAAAATGACTGTCTTGGAATTACCCAGAGTTCGGATCAACTCCCTGATCTCTACAATCTGATTCGGGTCAAGGCCTGTGGTAGGTTCATCCAGAATAAGGATTTCTGGATCATGAATCATAGCTTGAGCCAGGCCTACCCTTTGCCTGTACCCTTTTGAAAGCTCATTTATTTTCTTGTGCTTTTCATCGTTGAGTCCACAAAGACGAACCATGTCTTTTACCCTATCGTCCAGTTTTACTGCATCTACTCCCTGCAATTCAGCTACAAATCTCAAATAGTCAATGACCGGCATGTCTTCGTAAAGCGGATTATGCTCTGGAAGATAACCTATATGTTTTTTCATATCGGTATTCCTAACTGACCGGCCGTCTATCGTAATATTACCCGCGTCAATATTGAGGTAATGTGTGATCATTTTCATTGTGGTCGACTTGCCGGCCCCGTTAGGACCAAGAAATCCCAGAACCTCTCCTGTCTTGACTTCAAAAGAAATCGAATCTACAGCTTTCTGGTCACCGTAACTCTTTGTTAGATTTTCTATCCTGATATTCATCTTATGGCATTTTTACTAGAATTTTTTCAAGATATTTCTGAGCAAAAATAATATCTGCCCTGAGCCTAAACTAAATCAGTTAAGCAGCTTAACACATTTTTAATATAAAAAAGGAAAGGCCTCGATAGCCCTTCCTTAATTTTTTTATTGTAAAAATTCAATGCTTGTATTGATGAACTTACTGAGCTCTTCCCCCTTGAGCATGTTTTGATTCAATCGAGCAAGATCATATAGATATTTTGAGAAGCGCGTCTTTTTATCAGCGCTCTTCATTGACATAAGTTTCTTGGCAATCAACTCATGATTTGTATTGATGATTACATTATGGCTGTCAGGAAAGTCGCCCATACTCATACCTTGCATCATCTGCATCTCCTTCATTCTTCTCATAAATTCCGGACGTGTAATCATCACGGGGTGATCGTCAGGTGACAATGGACGCAGCTCAATGTGTCCACCCTGCAGTTCGCCAAGAGATTTCTCAAACATTGTTTTCAGTTTCTCCTGCTGCTGCTCTGAAAGTACAGACTCTTTTTCCTCCTCTTTCTGAACCAGTTTGTCAGCTGTATCAGAATCCACCCGGACAAAGTTTAGTTTATCTTTTTTGCTCTCCAGGTGTTGCATGAAGTGGTTATCAATAACATTATTCATCAAGACCACATCATAACCATAGGATTTCGCCGAACTGATATAGCTATGTTGTTCTTTTTCATTATTGGCATAAATAATGACTGTCCTGTCATACTTATCTGTCTGACTTGCCTTTAGCTTTTCTATATAGTCATTCAATAGTGAGAATTCACCATCCGTATTTTTGAACAAGCAAAAATCTTCAGCTTTCTCGTAAAACTTCTCATCTGTTATCATACCATATTTCACAAAGGTGCCCAGGTCATCCCATTTATCCTGAAACTTATCATTATCCTTCTTATGAAGTGACTTAAGCTTCTCTGCTACCTTTTTGGTAATATACGATGTTATTTTCCTGACATTGCTGTCGCTTTGCAGATAAGACCTGGAAACATTCAGCGGAATGTCCGGTGAATCAATCACACCATGAAGCAAAAGCAGAAATTCTGGAACAATCTCCTTGACATCATCTGTAACATAAACCTGGTTGCTGTAAAGCTGGATTTTATTTCTCTGTACTTCAAGACTGTTATTCAGTTTAGGGAAATATAATATACCCGTTAGCTTAAAAGGAAAGTCAATATTCAAGTGAATCCAGAATAAGGGATCCTGGCTCATTGGATACAATTCCCTGTAAAAGTTCAGATAATCCTCATCTTTTAGCTTATTGGGCTTCTTCGTCCATAAAGGATCTGTGTTATTGATGATGTTATCTTCTTCAACAGTCACCGCTTTTTTGTCATCTCCTTCACCTTCGTATTCTGTTCGTGTTTTCTTACCAAACCGGATTGGGAAAGGAAGAAACTTGGAGTACTTATCAAGAAGCTGCTGAATCCTGGACTTATCCAGAAATTCCTTGCTGTCATCAGATATATGAAGAATCACATCAGTACCCCTTTCCTTGCGTTCCCCTGAGGAAATCTGGTACTCCGGATTTCCTGTACATTCCCACTTTACAGCCTTGGCTGTTTTTTTGTAAGAAAGCGTGTCGACTTCTACTTTTTCCGCAACCATAAAGGCTGAGTAGAAGCCCAGTCCAAAGTGACCGATGATGTTTGCATCATCCTTGTATTTTTTAAGAAAACTCTCTGCTGAAGAAAAAGCCACCTGGTTGAGAAATTTCTTCACTTCAGCCTCGGTCATCCCTATCCCGCGGTCACGAATGGTCAGCGTTCCGTTAGCTTCGTCAAGAATAATATCAAGTGTAAGGTCACCAAGATCACCATCTACTTCTCCTCGCCTTGAGAGTGTCTGCATCTTACTAGTGGCATCTATCGCATTAGAAATGAGCTCTCTAAGGAATATTTCCTGATCGGAGTACAAAAACTTCTTTATTATCGGAAATATATTTTCCGTTTGTACTGAGATTTGTCCTTTTTCCATATCTATTTATTTCTATTGCCAAACTACCTTCAAAGGCAATGCCACAGCCAAATAGGTGACAATATGTCGGAAATTATGTTGTCAGCATAAGAATAGCTGACATCCTTTCAGAATTGATGAAAAAATTTCAGTGCTATGAGCGATTCGCAATTATTTCCCCAGCAGTCAATTCAAGCTGCTTGAAAAAGGCATCATAATCGGTTTGGTCGGTGCCATGATTGACCGAAACCAGTCGAACAAAGCTGTCATTTTTGAAATGACCATAGCCTACCATAATACGCCCCTTCCTGTACAATTCTGCACACAACTCCTCGGCTGGCACATCCTTGTAATTAAAGCAGATATTAACCGAATTTTCAAAACTATAAAGTGTATAATCCGAGTTTTTCTCAACATAGCTTCGCGCGTAATCTGCCATGGCGAATTGCTTCTCAACAATATCTGCTATCCCCTTCGTACCGATAGACTTCCACAAAGCCCAGAACTTAAGGGCATCATTTCTGCGACCGCATTGAATCGAAATTTTGCCTGGATTGATCTCGTCCTGGTCACCCTGGTAGAGGTAGCTGGCTTCATTGGAAAATGAATCGTACAAACACTCTTTATGTTGGGTAATAATGATTGAACAACTCACGGGCGTGGCCAGCATTTTATGAGCATTGATGCTGAATGAGTCAGACCGGTCAGCTCCTCTAACAAGATGTCTGTATTTCTCTGAGAATATAACAGAACCACCATAAGCTGCATCGACATGCATCCAGACATCATATCTATCGCGTAGGTCAGCAATGGCTTCCAGGTCATCAAAGGATCCTAAAACGGTGGTGCCGGCAGTGGCATTGATAAGGAAAGGCTTCTTTCCTGAGGCGATATCTTCCTGGATATACTTTTCCAGAATATCAATGCGCATTCGACCGTGCATATCCGACTCTACAACCCTGACATTGTCTCTTCCCAAACCACAAAACGCGGCATTTTTGGCAACAGAATAATGGCACTCTTCAGATGTATAGGCAACAAGAGCTTTCTTGATGCCGGTAAGTTTGGCATTCTCGTCATATCTGTCGCGCGCCATAAGCATCGCCATGTAATTGGTGATCGATCCGCCCGGAGCGATCGTCCCTTCTGTATCACCCTCAAATCCTATTAATTCAGATATCTTATTTAGGATAAGCTTTTCGACTCTGATCATAGGACCCCCTACCTTGTAGGTGTACATACTGTTGTTAAGAAGAACAGCAAGAAGTTCGCCCAGGTAGGCCTTATCTCTCCTGCCGGCAAATAACTGGTTAAAAAAGCTTTTGGTCTGCGTCCTAGGAGTTCTTAAGACCAGGGCTGTTAGAGCTTCTTCAAATACATCATCACTGATGCCTTCATCAGAAAGTTCAAGATTCAGATATTTATCAAGCTCTTCATATGGAACAGGTGCGACAACGCCCTCTTCCTTCTCTGCATCCAGCAGCTTTCCTGCAATCTTTGCAAATCGTTTTAATTCTTCCTTCATAAATTATAAGATATAAAACAGGAAAATTATGATATTGTTAGATACCCGTCTTAAAAATTGCTATCATTGATTGCGGCTCAAAGGTATAATAAATGAGCTATCTTGCAGTTAAGCCTATAGAATGAAGCATTTACACCTGGCACAATTGATCAGTTTTTCCCGGTGGATTTTTGCACCGCTCACTTTGATGTATCTTACCGACTGGCATTTCAAGGATGAATTCCTTTTGATACTGATTATACTATCTGGCATCAGTGACTTTCTGGATGGTTATGTGGCAAGAACCTACAATACAACAAGTACACTGGGCGCTATTCATGACTTCACAGCAGACAAGCTGTTTGTCCTGTCCGCCCTGTTGGTATTCAGCGTAGAAGGGATGATACCTACCTGGATTACGTTTATCTTCTTATATCGAGAGATAGCTGTTATGGGCATGCGAATTTACACCTCATTTCACAAATACCAGATCAGTGCCGGCATACTGGGAAAAATCAAAACAGGCGCTTTGTTTGTCGGACTCATTGTCATGCTCCTGGGTTGGTCATTCTATTTGCCGATCCTTTATTTTTCCATTGCAGCTGCCCTGATCTCCTTCGTGGAGTACTTTCTGAAATTCCGTAAAGTTGTGCTTAGGGATAAATAAAGGAATTTTGAACTGATTAATTTCCCATTTGTCTATCTTTAAAAAAAATTACCTGATATGAACGCAGCCAATGCCAATCTTTTAAATGCCCTTGTCCTTGTAGCCATGGGAGCCTGGGGCTATTTCGGTTCAGACAGCCCTTCTCCAACAGCTCTTATTCCTGTTGCTTTTGGTGCTATCTTATTTGTTATGACCAATAGCATCAGATCCCATAATAAATTAGTTGCCCATATTGCAGTTGTTCTGACGCTGCTTATTCTTCTTGCGCTGGTAAAGCCATTTACTGCTGCCATGGGGCGATCGGACACAATGGCTGCTGCACGTGTTGGCCTTATGATGCTTACATCATTGGTAGCGATGGTATTCTTCATTAAAAGTTTTATCGACGCCCGAAAAGACAAGGGCAATGCTGCCTGATCAGAACTTACTGGCCAGGAGGAGATTGATATCCTGGTATTTCATATTAAATCGCTTACTGAGGTACTCATTCGTCAGAGCTCCCTTATAGCAATAGACGCCATGCCTGATTGCCTTAGTGTCATACAGCAAGTTTTCAACAGAACCATATTCACCCGTTTTTATCAAGAGTGGTGTGATAATATTACTTATGGCCATACTTGCCGTTCGTGGCACCTTTGAGGCAATATTTGGAACACCATAGTGAACCACATCGTGCTTGATTGAAATCGGTTTACTATGTGTCGTCACTTCGGATGTTTCTATGCACCCTCCCTGGTCAATACTCACATCAATAATCACTGAACCCGCTTTCATTTTAGAAACCATATCCTCGGTCACAAGAATAGGTGATCGACCCGTCTTTGAATGAACTGCACCAATGACAACGTCCGCACTGACAAGCTGATAACCGAGGTATACAGGGTTGAATGTAGATGTGTGCAAATGCCTGCCAATAATGTTCTGGATACGCATCAATTTGGATATCTGGTTGTCAAAAATCCGTACAGAGGCACCCAATCCCAGGGCCGTCTTGGTAGCAAATTCGCCTACAACGCCAGCCCCTAAAATGACCACTTTGGCTGGAGGCACACCTGATACGCCACCCAATAAAACACCGCGTCCACCCTGGCTGTAACTCAAGAGTTCAGCTGCTGTAAATATGGAAGCCATACCGGCTATCTCACTCATTATACGGACAAGAGGAAAGCTCCCGTCCTCTGATTGAAGATACTCCATCGCCATGGCAATGACCCTTTTCCTTTTCAGCGCCAGTAAATATTCTTCCGTCATTTTAGGGAGAAGAATGGGAGAAATGAGAATCTGGTTGGGATGTAATAACTTTATTTCCTCCAGAGAAGGTTGTGCTACCTTGACGATAACATCTGATTTGAATACCTCTTCTTTGGAATATTCAATTATTGCTCCCGCCTCGGAATAGTCATGGTCAGAATATTTGGAATCCTCTCCGGCACCTGACTCTATATTGACCTTATGTCCATATCCAATCAGGGTACGGATTGAATTGGGGACAAGGGCTATCCGATTTTCATCGTTTGTTTCTTCTTTTGGGATACCAATGCTTATGCTTTTGGACTTTGATCTGAGTTCAAGCGTCTCTGTTTGGGTCTGGTATTGCCCTTCTGCAAAAAAATCGGAAAAACTGAATTTTTTACCGCCGTATGACATGGTATTGGTTCTAGGTTTTTACTTATCAAAAAGAATCACTGCATTAAATCAGTGTAAATTTTCGACTGCCATCTTCCAGGATTTCAATATCCATTTGATGATAAGGCTCCTCAATATAATCCAAAATTATTTGAGGCCATTCAATCAAACAGGTATCACCACTGTATAAATACTCTTCCAGCCCTGTATTAAAGGCTTCCTCTATTGTTTCCAATCGGTATAAATCCATATGATAGATGATCTCACCGTTAAGCAATTCATATTGGTTTACAATCGAAAAGCTGGGACTTGACACAGCATCGCTAGTACCCAGATGCTGTAACAGGGCTTTTACAAAAGCCGTTTTGCCTGCTCCCAGATCGCCACTAAGCAATAAGATAGGGTGGCGTTTCAAAGAAAGATACCATCTGACTAAATCAGGAAGTTCATTTTCTGTCGCCAGAACCATGGATTGTTTGTTGCTCTTTTGGTCAGACATAGTGCATTTGTTTAATCCAAAGCCAACTAAGCTTCAAAATACCGGTAAAATTCCTGAAATTGAGTTTTCCCTGTCATAAATTGCCTTTTTTTACCGTTGTTTGTACAACTCTATGAACTTCTATAAAAATAACTCTTTTGCAAAGACAAGCATAGCTATCCTGGGGCTTGTGATTGTGGTAACTACCATGATATATTCCCAGTATCTGGCCAGACAACTCAAAGCAAGAGAGGAGGCAACTATGGACCTGGTAACACAGGCCATCAGTATCGTTGCAAGCCCCGATAACCCCAATCTGGATAATACCATGATGGAAAACCTCATTCTGGAGGAATTCAACGGACTGCTGCCTACAATCCTGGAGGATGAATCCGGTGAATTGCTTGGTTATAATTACTGGAAGGAATCTCTCAATAATGACCAGGAGTTCCTCGCCACAAGGCGACAGAAATTACTGGATGAAGGATTTGAACCCATTAAAGGATTTGGAAACTCAAATTACATCTACTATGAGCATTCAAGACTATATACCCTGATTTCACTTTTCCCCCTTGCACAGATATTGTTGATAAGCACCTTTATCATTTTGGGCTATGTTGTTTTGGCAGCTTCGCGCCGGGCAGAAGAGAACAGAATATGGGCCGGAATGGCAAAGGAAACAGCACATCAGCTTGGCACACCCACTTCGGCTATACTGGGTTGGATTGAGCACCTGAAAGATATCAGTCAAAACAATCCGGAATATGAAGAGATCATCACGGAACTAAAAAATGATGTTGACCGACTGGACCTCATTGCAGATCGCTTTTCGAAAATAGGTTCCAGGCCAGATCTTCATCGCATTGACCTGGTTACTGAACTGGAATCATGTAAGAACTACATGCAGAAGAGGGCTTCCAAAAGAGTCGATTTTGAATTTACCGAGCAAAGCCAGGACGCAGTCTATTGCAATATCAATTCCCATCTTTTTGACTGGGTTATAGAAAATATTCTTCGTAATGCCCTGGACGCTTTGCAGGGTAACGGAAAGATAACCGTTGAACTAGAAAATACTCCAAATAAGGTTCATGTAAATATTAGCGATACAGGAAAAGGAATACCATCCAGTGATTTCAAGAATATCTTCAAACCGGGATTTACCACTAAAAAAAGAGGTTGGGGTCTGGGATTGTCACTGGCAAAAAGAATAATAGAAAACTATCACAAAGGAAAAATCTATGTAAAAAGCTCCAAGCCTAATGAAGGAACTACAATTACGATTGAATTGCCATTGGCTTAGTGTATTGGTATTGTTGCTTTTTTCAACTGAGATCATCAGTCAACAGACTCTAAAGGTGGTTTCAGAACAAGATGAAGCCCTGGTATCAGTATTTATCACCGTCAACGATACGATCCTTACTACAGATAAACGCGGGACATGCGTCTTGCCTGTAAATCTAAATGCAGAAAGCCTCCTTGTCTTTAAATACCTTGGTTATAAGGAATTGAGTCTCTTATACAAGAATCTCTCCGGCCTCAATTTTAGAGTTCAACTTAAACCCGACCTGGAGCTGCTAGAAGAAATAGTTATCATAGGTCGTACACAATCGTCTGAAAAGGATTTTCCAAATCCCCTGAAGCGTATTGCTTCTGATGAAATATTAAGCACAGCAGCACAGAATTCAGCAGACGCCATCGAAATGTCTGGAGGAGCTTTTGTTCAGAGAAGTCAAATGGGTGGTGGCAGTCCGATCCTGCGGGGTTTTGAAGCCAATAAAGTATTACTTGTTGTTGACGGCATACGCATGAACAATGCGATTTACCGCAATGGCCATTTACAAAATGCTGTAACCGTAGATCCCGCCATGCTTGAACAGATGGATATCATCTTTGGGGCCGGATCCCTGCTCTATGGAAGTGAAGCATTGGGTGGAATCATACATTTCAAAAGCAAATCTGCAAAGCTGAATTTTGACCCTCAGCTTTCACATAGACAGGAACTCAACAGCTATGTCAGGTATAATTCCTCTAATCATGAAAAGAGGATACACCTCGACTATGGATATGGCAAAAACAACTGGGCCGTCCTTACGAGCCTGAGCTTTGTAGACTTCGATGACCTTCGCACAGGCCGTAATAGAAGTGAAAAATATCCCGAGTTCGGCACACGACCTGATTTTATCAGTACAGATGATACTGGTGTGGACAGGATTGTAATAAACGATGATCAAGACATCCAGCTAGGCACAGCATACCTCCAATTTGATTTCATGCAAAAATGGAATTTCAAATTAAGCAAAGACATAAGCTCGGAATGGAACATCCAGTACTCAACGAGCAGTGACGTACCCAGGTATGATAATCTGATAGCCCGTCGCGATGGCAATCCCAGGTTTGCCGAATGGTATTATGGACCTCAAAACCGTTTTCTGCTGGCCCATCAACTGGACATCCTTGCCAAAAGCCCTTACTTAGATAAAGCCATTATCATTGCTTCTTTTCAGGATATAGATGAAGATCGCGTGAGTAGAATTTTTGAATCCAATCAAAGAGAATTTCAATTTGAAGACATACAAGTTTATGGTCTAAGCATCGATCTCCAAAAGCAATTGAACAAACAAAACCGCCTACTTTACGGAGTGGATCTGCAATTCAATAAACTGCAATCGGAAGCCTTTATCCTCGAAAATCCATACAGTGATCATCCAACCAGACTTGCCTCTTTGTTGAGCAGGTATCCTAGCGGTGGATCAACACTTTTAAATACAGGGGCTTATATCCAACACATCTGGCAGGATAAAAAAGATAAAATCGGCTGGATCAACGGCCTGCGCTACAGCTGGCAGGAAAGCACCTATTCTTACCTCAGCAGCGACCCGTACAGCTGGCCCGAGTATTTTTATGAAGGCATAGAAAGTCGAAATTCTGCTCTCGTAGGTATTTCAGCTTTGAAAATGTCCCTCGGAACGTTTCAGGTCAATCTTTCGTCAGGGACCTCTTTTCGTTCCCCAAATATTGACGACCTGGCGAAGGTACGGATCAACAATAACGAGATCACTATACCCAACCCTGATCTGACAGCAGAAACTGTATGGAACAATGAGTTGAGCCTGAGCTGGAATCATGACAAGGTCCGTTTATCAACAAGCCTGTATTACAGCTTTCTTGATGATGTCATTGTACGACAAAACAGCAGTTTGCCGGATGGCTCCCGGTACTTTATTACCCAGGGCGACAGCCTCCTGGTGACAGCTAATCGAAACGCGGAGTCAGGCAGCATCAAAGGAGTCTCGGTACAGATGGACCTGTATCCTTCAAAGAATTTGGAAATACGGCTGCAATTCAATGCACAAACCGGAGAATCGAAGGATGAGGAAGGAATGATATCTCCACTGGGGCATATCCCCCCAAGCTTTGGACATGCCAGGATTGAATACAAAAAAGAGAATATAAAAGCTCGGGTAATGTTGCGGTATAACGGGTGGAAAAACATCGAGGATTATGGTGGCAGCGTTGACAATCCCGAACTGGCTACAGCAGATGGCAGCCCATCATTTGCAGTTCTTTCCACAGGTCTTGATTGGCAAATCAACGAGAGCTGGAGTCTGACAGCTGGCATTAATAATATCCTTGACACACATTACAGGGCCTTTTCATCAGGCGTAAGTGGCGCAGGCAGACATATTCATGCAGCTCTGTCCTACCGGTGGACTAATGAATCAGACTAGAGCCAACAATTCATATTAAAGTTTTAACAATTTGATATTTAAAGACTTAATCTTAGGTTAAATGGTATGGATAATTGTATCAAAAATTTACTTTTGCCGTAATTACTATGCAACAAACCTGAATTTATCAGTCAATTAAGAAATTATGAAATCAAAGCTATTCAAATCCGGCCTTATCCTGGCCACCATGTTATGCCTCACTTTGGGACTTCAAGCCCAAAAGTTTGGTTATCTCAACTCGGCTCAATTGCTTGCGGAACTGCCTGAGGTAAAAGTGGCAGACTCTGAACTGGAAACATATCAAAAGCAATTGATGTCTTCCGGAGAGGCCATGGTTAAAGCATTCGAGGCTAAGTATAACGCTTATGCCAAAGAAGCGAGTGAAGGTCTTCTTTCCAAAGTGCAAATGCAGGAAAAAGAAGGCGAACTTGGACTGGAGCAACAAAAAATCCAGCAATACGAGGTGGAGGTACAACAAAAGATTATCAAAAAAAGAGAAGAGCTGTATCAACCCATCCTTGATAAAGTAAAAGTTGCCATCGAAGCCGTTGGAAAGGACAACGGCTATACCATGATCTTTGATGCATCAAATGGAACCATCCTTCACGCGAATGATGGAGATAATGTCATGACTCTGGTTAAAACCAAACTGGGAATGTAATACCCTATCGTAAGGATAAAAAAAAGCGGTAATTCCATTGGGTTACCGTTTTTTTTGTTCAATCCTTTTTCTTCTTGTGTTTCTTGAAATTCCTGGACTTAACGGATTTTTTTCTGGAATTGAAAGAATCGCTTTTCTTTCTCCTGCTCACATCCCATGCGGGCGACTCTCCGAGTTCCTTGGGTACATTCAACTTGATCACATCTTTACCAATCAGTTGTTCAATCTGATGGAAGTACCTCATGTCATCAGGATTAATGAGCGTGATCGCGACTCCGCTCGCCTCGGCACGAGCTGTTCTACCTATCCTGTGGACATAGTCTTCGGCATCACGCGGCACATCAAAGTTGATCACCAAGCTTATCTCTTTGATATCAATACCTCTGCTGATCACATCGGTAGCAACCAGGATACGCACTTTTCTGGCCTTGAAATCGTTAAGCATGGCCTCCCGGTCTTTTTGAGCAAGATCCGAGGAAATCGCCTGAGCCGACATGCCTTCGGACCGCAGTGCGGATACTATACGTGATACGTTTTTCTTCGTCGAACTGAATATGATAATGCTGCTGTATTTCGGTTTATCCTTAATCAGATGCCTCAGCAATTCAACTTTTTGGGTATCGTAAACCAGGAATGAAGCCTGTAGAATATTTTCGTTAGGCTTTGAAATTGCAATCTTGATCTGGACAGGATCCGATAATACCTGCTTGCTCAATTTGATGATTTTGTCAGGCATAGTAGCGCTGAACAATAGGTTCTGCCTTTTCTTGGGGAGATTCTCAATGATAGAGATTATGTCATCATAGAATCCTATATCAAGCATCCGGTCTGCCTCGTCCAGAATAAGATATTTGATTGAACCACAATCAAGGTATTTATTTTGAATAAAAGACTTAAGCTTACCAGGAGTAGCTACTACTACATGCACTCCGCTTTCCAGGGCTCTCTTTTGTGTTTCCCAATCCTGTCCATCACCGCCGCCGTACAACGGTATGGAAGAAATATTTGTTGTATAGGAAAAAGCCTGAATTTCCTGGTCAATTTGCAAAGCCAATTCACGGGTTGGGACTATAATCAATGCTGTTGTAGAATCCGGCACATCCCGACTTATCATATCCAGTATAGGTAACATAAATGCGGCCGTCTTCCCGGTACCTGTCTGTGCAGAAGCCAAAATATCCCGGCCTTCAAAAATATGTGGAATAGCTTGTTCCTGGATGGGTGTGGCTTCTTCAAAGCCCATGTAACCGAGGGATTCAAGGATCAGATCTGAAAATCCTAATGTTTCAAATTTCATTGACTTAAAGGTATTAAAAAAATCTACGACTCTATAAGATTAAGGAACGCCTGCTCGGTAAGAATCTCTACAGTACCGAGAGCTTCAGCCTTTTTCAGTTTTGAACCTGCCTTATCTCCTACAACTAGCATATTAAGATTCGAACTCACTGCAGATATATTTTTGGCACCATATAGTTCAGCAAGTGCCTGGGCCTCCTTACGACTCATGGTTTGTAAGCTCCCCGTGAATAAAATAGTCTTCCCCTTTAAAGGCGCATCATCGGCCACTTCTACAGGCCTGTCCGCATCGGTCTGCTTCACGTTGACACCATACTGCTCCATACGGCGCAACATATCAATGTGCTCCTTCTGGGAAAAGTACTGCATCACATTTTGCGCTACAACCGGTCCGATATCTTTTATTTCTATGAAATTCTCCTCTGTCCAGTCCTGTAACTCAAACACACTCTTTATCTCCGCAGCTATCAGTTTACTGGCTTTTTTACCCAGGTGATGAATACTCAAACTGGATAAGAGTCTTGCCAAAGAATTGCCTTTTGCCTTTTCGATAGACTCTTTTAGGTTGGATGCGGATTTTTCTCCCATCTTTTCAAGAGCAGCGATTTTATCATAATCCAGATTATAGATATCCGATATGTCATTGAGCCAGGATTCCTCACTGAAACGCTCTACCAGGGATTTACCAAAGCCATCTATGTTCATAGCTTCCTTGGAGACATGATAAATCATTTTCTGCAAGTTCTGTTCAGGGCATTTGGGATTCATACACCGCCACGCCGCCTGCTCCTCACTTTTAAGAAGTGGTGTATTACAGGAAGGGCAGGTGCAAGGAAACTCAATGTAACCTTCAGCTCCCGTCCTTAAATCGGCAAGGGATTTTACTACATATGGAATTACATCACCCGCTCTTTCAATCAAAACCTTATCACCTAATCGTATATCCTTTTGTTTGATGAAATCTTCATTATGTAAAGATATCGATGAGACTGTGACACCTGCCAGCTGTACAGGTTCTACTTTTGCTACAGGCGTTATAGCGCCCGTCTTACCGATCTGGTACTCTACATTTAGAAGGCTTGTTGTTGCCTGTTTGGCTTTAAATTTAAATGCCATTGCCCACCTCGGGTGATGTTGTGTATATCCACACCTTTGTTGCAAAGAAAAATCATTCAGCTTGACTACGGCACCGTCAATTTCATACTGATAATTGTCGCGATTGGTTTCCCACTCCTCACATGCCGCATGTGCGGCATGTATATCGTGCGTCAATGGGTTTTTATCATAAGGGAGCTTAAAGCCCAACTGTGAGAGAATGGCCATTGCCTTATCATGGGATTCAAAACCCGACAGGAGTTCATTCCCTTCCTTATCCACCGCATATGCCAGCTGAAAAATAAAAACATCCAGCCCTCTGTCCCTTGTTTCCATCGGGTCCTTCATCCTGAGGCCTCCTGTAGCAGCGTTCCTGGGGTTAGCAAACAGGTCAAGACCTTCATACTGCCGTTCCTTATTTTTTTTGTCAAAATTAGTCTTGGACATAACAGCTTCCCCTCTTAATTCCGCCCTGTATATTCCATATTCTGAAAAGGCTGCCCTGAGTGGCAGCGATGATATGGTCTTGGCATTGGCGCTGATATCATCACCTTCCGCACCATTGCCTCGCGTTGCAGCCCTTACAAAAATGTCATTCTCATATACGACGGCTATGCTGCCGCCATCCAACTTGGGTTCTACAAAGTATTGAATAGGTCTGTCCGTACCTAAACACAATTTTTTTATCTGGGTGTCAAAATCCTTGAGGTCATCAATATTGTAGGAATTCGCCAGTGACAACATGGGATTGTAATGCTGTACGGTCTGAAACTGATTGCTTAAATCCGATGAAACCCTTTGTGAAGGTGAATGGGTTAGGATAATTACATCTTTATTTTCTTCCAGTTGAAGGAGCTTTTCATATAAGTTGTCATATTCCTTATCTGAAAGCAGAGGACTATTATCGACATAATATTTCCATTCATGAAAATTCAAAATTTCGACAAGTCTGGGATAGTCTTTTGGACTAGGCTGCGTCTTCAAAAATCGTTTAGACTGTTCGAACATTTCGGCTTGCTGCTCTTTACTGTACATCTTTAATTAACTGGTAATAGGCCACAAATTACTCCAATGTGATAACATTTACTATGATCCTATTTTTAAAATTCTTGAAGATATGATGATATAGGCTAAATCATAATTAATTATATTTCAAGTGATAATCAGCTTTCAATAACCAAACAATACTGCTATGTGGAAGGAATTCAGAGACTTTATTATGATAGGTAACGTCATTGACTTTGCTGTTGCCGTCATTCTTGCGGGTGCTGTTGGACTTGTTGTCAACGGCTTTGTTAACGACATCGTGATGCCTGTTGTGGGCCAATTTACAGCTGGCGTTGATTTTCAAAATCTATTCATTGCCCTTGATGGCAACAGTTACGATACCCTGGCTGCTGCCGAGGAAGCAGGAGTAGGTGTTGTCGCCTACGGAAGATGGATCAATTCTATCACTAATCTCGTCATTGTTGGTTTTGTTCTTTTCATGATCGTTAAGGCATACAACAAAACCAAGAAGAAGGAAGAGGTAGCTCCTGCTCCTGCTCCCGACCCAGGTCCAAGCGAACTGGATATCCTCATGGAAATCCGTGATGCCCTAAAAAAGCAATAATTCGAAGAGCCCAAAACGGGGTTTTTTAATTCAAGGTCATACGCATTGTAATTCCGCCATTCATGGTCGTTGATGGGAAATTATTGGAAACATATGGTCTTGTTCCGGTATATTCGAAGAAGGCTCTTATGGTTAGATTCTCGTTCAATATATAATCTACTGAAGGGCTGAAGGCCAGGGTTTTGGCTCCCCTCGTTCGCTCGCTCATATCTCCAAAATCCAGCTCATGAACAAGAGACACATCATCAATCAATGAGAAAGTGAACATCAAAGTCATGTCACTACCCCTCGAAGAATTTACATTCCGTCCACCCGTCACCCTAGATAAGATATCATTATTTTGACTGTCATCTCTAGAACGACCTCTGGAGCCACCGCGTCGGCCCTTGGACTTCTTCTTAAGGAAGTTTGAATCCTTAATCGTATATCCAAAACCGAATACATACTCAGATTTCTTGTTTTCCAATAGCTCCGTCGACACATTGACAGAAAGGTCAAGCTGCCTTGACGTCTTATACTCGAAATCGATATTCAAATCACTTCGAGTTTTCATTTTCAACCCAATGACAGGATTGAACTGTTCCTGGATCTGGATGAATGGGATTTCGATACGTGAATAATAATTACCGTTTGGTTTAATATTCTCATATGGGCTTACCGGGTCGTATTCCACATCGCTGTAGAAATTATTCACCCTTAACATCGATGTATAACCGTGCTCAATGGTAAAGCTTGAAAACTTGTCTTTAAACCAAGGAAGCTTATTGAGTCCATCATATCGCAAAGTCCAGTTAGGCCGTGGGATAAATCCAAGTGATTGTACGTCCCCTTCTAGGTCAAGACTTACTGTATTTGGATCCTGATCGGTATAGGCAGCTAAAAATGCAGGGACCAGCACCTGGCTGCTGGTCTTACCGTAACCACTGGCATATTCTCTTCCATCTACAGCATGAGATCCACTGTTCTCAGAATTATCAAGCCTGTATGAGATGACGGATCTGTTGGTTTCAAAAGTATTAAACAAGGCATCGATATCACCACCAACAAGGGTGTTGAGTGCAAAGAAGGTCATCTCGAATGAACCTACATTGCGGTAAGCCAGTTGGGTAAAATCCTGGAATCCGTCCTTGTCAATAAATTTAAAGTCCTGCTGTTGAGTTGTTCTGTAACTCTTCTTGAAATCTACGTTTATCCTGAAATCCTTCCATGGTTCAATACGAATCTTGGCATCTAAGTTTTGAGCCTTGGTCTGTATAACTTCCTGGTTGAGGGCTGTACTTTTGGTAATCCAAGCTTTATCGGCAGCAGCAAACAACCAGTTGTTCTGGTCTCCAAATTCTACATTTGGCTGAGCCCCAAAAACGAAGTCATAGCCCGGCGCATCAAAGCCATCTGACATTCCTATAAATATAGGAGCAGGAATAAATCCGGGAACTACGGTTGTGAAATCTTCCTTATAATTGAGCTGGATGCTGCGCAATAAAAACAGAGGTCTCAGGATTAGCTTTTCAATAGCACCCGGGTTTTTCTCTTTATTCTTACGCGTTTTCGCATCCTTATCAACTGTATCCTCATTCTCACGTGTTGTCTGTGTCCGACTTCTACTTCTGCCCCTCGTATTACTGCTTGATCCTACCCGGTCAAGCTTTTTAAGATAATTAAACTTATCATAGAGACGGTCAAAATTAAAGTTGGCCGTAACACTTCTATTCTGTGCATTCTGAATAATATTGCCAATATTCTCGCCGCCCTGGATATCAATAAGTGGACCGGCAGACCATGAATAATTTGTTCTGTATGATGCCTTCACATCCACCCATTCCATACCCGGAATGTATTTGAAAGGCAATGTATAATTGATAGAAGCATTATGACTGTAATTTGTATTACGCCCACCAGAACGTAAATTTTCCTGCCAATACTCTTTGACTTCCGCACTTGATCTCAAACCAATACTATCACCACGTTCATTGTAATAAGGCCTGTTTTCAAGCTGTTCGGAAATACCCCTTTGACGCAACTCATCCACATAGGATTCGTTAAGAGCCGAAAAGTTCATCTTGATAGATTTAGTAAGGTTCCAGGTGAGATCATATCTTCTTTCCCATTCGAAACGACGATCATCAAACTCGAATATTGGTGTTTGTGGAATCCTGAATCGGCGCACAGAAACATATCTATTGATGTTCGAACTAAAAGAAAATGAGTTTGGAAGTGGGTTGATATTGAAATTGCTTATCAATCCAAGACTCTTCGTCTTGATAAATTTGAATGGTTCAATATATCCGCCGCGTCGCGAATATGTATAATCAAGGCCTACCCTATAGTCTTTCGAAACTTCAGATGATATTATAGGGTCACGGTATTCAACCTGTGTAAAGGCGTAGCTGAGAGATACGTTTTCAATATCCCACGGCATAGGCTTTTTAGGTTTTTTCGGTTTCTGTGCTTGTTGCTGCTGGTCTTGTTGTTGTTGGTCCTTGTCATTTTTGGAACTGGCCTGTTTACGCTGCTGGTTGGCACCACCACCTGATCCACCACGTTGCTTCTTGACATTGGTAAAGTTGAACGTCTTAATCGTATTGACAATCCGGTTCCTGTTGCTGACATCCTCCGTCAAATCAAGATCATCCTGGGCCAGGTCAAATTCGTCTTCTACAGTAATATCCAAGTCATACGCATCAAATTCAGGCGTAATTATAGATTTAGCATATTGAGCATAAAAAGGAATGCTCAAATTCCATCCGGCCGGAAATAGCTGACCCAACTGCAGGTTTGTCGAGAAATCATACTCCGTTACAGATTCCATAGCTCTTTCCTGGACCTTTTGATCAAGGGCTCCCCATCCAATACTAGAATAACTACCAGCCGCCGTAAAATTACCTAGGTCTGCAATCTGTAAATCGAGCCGAGCCAATCCGGCTACACCTCCACGTTCTTCAAGGCCGGTAAGCCTGAGTTCATTCACCCAAATCTCACCTGCATAGCCAGAAGGCGGACTGTCTTCCGATATATTACGGATACCAATTTGCATACCCTTTATCTTTCCTACACTCGGGTTACCGATCACAGAAATCTTATGGCCTCTTGGCAAAAATAAGGTGTCGTTACTCAGGGTATCGACGAAGCCGTCAAAACCAATACTCTTGTATTGATTCAATACACCACTTGCAAAGAGTTCATCAAGGGTATCTTGGTCTATAGTAAATACTTCGCTGAAGTTTTGATCAAGTACGTTCCTGATCTTCTTGGCCTGAACAAGCCAATCGAGCTTGAAGTCAAACATGTTTGCTTCAGGCCAGACTGTCTCACTATCATTAATTCTTCCCGAAAGGGTACTGTCCGACGAAAGGGTCAATGGAATCATATATTCGTAATAGTGCAGGTCAAAGTCCTTACCTATACGAATAAATACACCTACATCACCGGATTCCTGTACCCCATCCTTTTCTTCAGCATGAACAAACATCTGCATGCGATCGTAGAGCCTCAAATCCAGTTCTTTCAACCTGTATATCGAGAGCTCACAATCATCTTGAAGGTTTTCATATACGATAGACAAACTTTTCTCATCCTGAAGGACATTTGAAAAAGTATTGAAAATCCTTTCCTGCTTAATACCCCTTGGCAATACATAATTGAAAGGTAATTTTTTATCATTCTCCTCGATACCCACTGCATCCACATTAAAATCACCTGTAAATGTACCATCAGGTGTCAAACACTTTGAAGGCAGTTTTCTCCATTGGTTTCTAATCAATTCAAATTCAGCCATCCTGAAAGTCTTCTGTGTTCTGAAGCCGCTGACAAGGAGTCTCAAAAACTGAATTGATCTGAATCCCTGGATATCATTGACAGGTCGTCCGGATCGAATAGGAATCCTGAATCGATACCATTTTTCCATGACGCCATTGCTTGGGTTCTCAATGGTTCGCACATCACGGACAAACTGATTGTTATTCAAGTCTATTTCTCCATTGGCATTGGAGATCTTTATCTTATACTCGTAAAAACTTTCACCCTGATCAAGAGACCTGTTATTGTTAAGGTCTTCCTTATCTGGCTTAGGATTACCTCTTGTAAACCTTTGCTCACCACTGATATCCGGAGAGTTCCCTTCCGGGTTATTGAATCGCGAGTATCGCGTGAGAATATTATCAGAATCTTCAAAAACATCGAAGTCATTGAAGTAAGCATAGTCATCAGCACTTGGATCCTGGTTGAGCGCTACGGGCTCGCCAGGGAAAGACTCAAGGTATGACTGGAACTTGATTTTCTCTGCTACGTTATCCAATCCATCAAGGCCCAAATCCTGAAGTGCTTGGCCTTCTGTATCAAATCCATCGTTTTTCGGAATACCCAGCGAGACCCTGCCCCATGAGGTTTCTCTTGTAGGAATATTTCCTTCTTCTACAGGAATCGTATTCTCGAAAAACTGAAGGTTATCGTACATGATATCTTCCGAAACATTACCCAGGTGAAAAGTCAAAAATCCCTCTTCATCAGGATCATGCCCGGAACCATCCGGCTTCTCAAGGAATGGATTCAACAACCAGAATTCCACGAATTCATAATTGTTGGCTTCGAAGTCAGTATTCGGCATATAGCGCATAACTCCAGCCCAACGTGATTCAGGATCATTCAAAATGACATTACCGTCAATATCTACATCTGCACCAGAAGAATATCCTGGATATCCCCCAGGTACATCAAAATTATAGGGTCCCCTTTGAGTAGGGAAATAGGTCAGATCAAAAGTGAGCAAGTTACCTAGAGTACCTCTTGGAATATCCCTGGTAAATAATTCTTGCTGATTTATGTTACGTGTATATGAGTTGCCGGGGTTGGCCTCATTTCGGTTCTGACCAAATAAAAGGGTCTGGTCAAAAACATACCAAGCCAGCCTGGCCCTGTTGGCACCGTAACGTATATCATTTGGAAGATAGGCTTCAGGGAATTCGCCGTTTTGCGGCGTCGAGGCCAGCACCCAAAAGTTTGCCGCCTGACTGCTCAAGGGAAAACCACTGACAGCGCCTTCAAAGTCATCTATACTGACTACACCCGTATTATCATTGTTAAGATTTATAGCTCCTGAATGGCCGGGTTTCAATGCCGCTACTTCAGCCGTGAAATTCATATTGGAAGGTGCATTTGTAGAATAGAAGGGTAGCTTATCTACAAGTCTTGTCAGGAATGGAATCTCAGAGCTGTAATCCATGTCCAGACCATAAACCCTGTTGTTGATGGGGTCATCGCCCAGGTTTACCTTTTCCGTAAATGGCCTTTCAAAAAGCCGGAGGTATGTACCTCCGATATGAAAATTATCACTCACTTCATATTCAGCCCTTAAGCCCAGCATTGTCTTTTGCTGCAGGCTGAATACAGAATTATCTTCATAAGATATATTGATTGGAGTACCTTGCTGGAGATAGGATTCATTTATGATCCTAACACGTCCAACAGCATAATCCACTTCATAATCTACACCTTCAACCAGGGTTTGACTACCGGCAGTAACACGTACCGATCCAGGTGGTATGTTCCAGGATCCCAGAGAATATTCTGAAGAGATGGTAGACTTAAACTGTCCTGCCATCACAAACTTATTTTGCACAATCATTTCTCTGGCCCCTGTCACCGTCGTATCATACAATTCGTTGAACGCATATTTGGCAGCAATAGCCGGGTCACCCAGCAAGTCGTTCAAGGAGCTTCCAAATGGTTCAAGCACAGGAAATACAATACTACTGCTCTGAGGCACCACCGTAACACCAGGAACAAAGTCAAATACACCATCGGGCTGAGGATCATTCCTTGAATTCAATTGATCCAGCCCAAAAACATTCAAAAGAGGAAGAGTTCTGAATCCATCTTCCGGAAGAAACTTTTTAAGCGTTCCATCAGAGTCGTCTTCGTAGAAGATATCGAATTTCAAATCGGTCTGACTCAGATTATTGGTCCTGAGTGGATAAACATTTTTCATCATCAAATCCCATATTGGGCTCTTGACGAATTCCTGGTTACCTTTCAGAAGTTTTGTAAATATAATCCCCTGCGATTCTACTTCCCCTTGCCTGTTTGTATTAGGCACTGTTCCCTCATCCGTAATGGTACCCACCTTGTACACATCATCGCAGGCCTGCGTATAAAAATATTCATAGGATATAGCCAGTGACTGGTTGGTTCTCAATCTTATGTTAAGAGATATAAAACCCAGTTGCTCGTTAAAAGTAAATTCTGAAGGATTCAATTTTCTTCCCTGGAATATGTTATAGTCTCTGGGTTGGCTTAAATTATATACCTGTTCGAGACGCGTGTTAGCACGTTCTATCCTCTTTGTTTCCTCATCTTCAATAAGCTCTCCAAATAATTTGTTGGTCCTGTTATCCGGGAGAATTCTGCCTTCTGTATCTCTGAAAATGCTGGAGAGCATAGCCGGATCAATAGCATAATCAGCGTTTGGATTTGTAAACTTGTCGGGGTTAGGCTCAGCAAGGTCGGCAATACCACAGATCATGGTCTGGTTCTGCTGATAATCCTGTCTGTCATCTGAAATCCAGACTTCGATATTCGTTACCCTTAGGTTATTATTGATATATGGCAGATTAGACAAGGCATCCTCGAAAATATCCCTGTGGTAATGGGAGATAAAAAAGTGCCTATTCTCATCGTACTCATCCGGGGTCAATTCAAATTCCTGCACCGTCGCCCCATTCTGAATGGTCTGGCTTTCCTGTTGCGAGCGCTGCTGGGAAGCTATTGCTGTCAAACGGAGGTGTCCAAATTGCAATTCGGTTTTCAGTCCGAACAAACTTTGATTACCCTTTATGAGGTTTGATCTCAAGGGCAAGCTTACATTACCGGCCTCGATGGTTTTGATGATATCATCTTCAGAAAATTGTTCCGAGTCATAGGCCAATTTGATTTTCCTATCAAAATCAAAACTGGCTTGTGTATCATAATTGAATCCGAGATTGAGCTTATCGCCAATATTACCTTCAACATTCATGCGGATATTCATGTCAAAATCCATGAATGGCCCTTGCCTTTGCCTGTTGAGGTCGATATTAGGGTTTTTGTCTTCCCTGTAATCAAAACCAAAGGTCATGTCTATATTACCCTGAGGCTCGATCGTAATTTCATTGCCGCCAAATAGCCTGTCGGCTAGATTGCGTTCAATATTGATTTTGGAGAGCGGGTCAATAATACCCCCACCGGTTTTGCTGTACTCGTCCTTAAATCCAGCCAGCTTGTCAAAGTAATCTCTTTGCTGCTTGCGGCTTTTCCAGTCTAGGTATTCTTCAAATGTCAGTGAAATGGGGGTTCTGAAATATTCATCCCCTATTTTTTCGTACACAACATAGCTGTTGCTTACCGGGTCGTATTCCACGGTTTGCTCAACATTACTGGGATATATGTCAAAGGGGTTATACTGCTGATCTGTAATAAAGTCACCATACCTGTCCCGTATAGGAAAGGTATCCGTAACTGTCTCTTCAAATTCTATGGATCCCGGGACGGTTATCCCATTGGCGTGTGAATCGGAAAAGTAAAAAACCAGTCCCACCAGTATTACAATACCCCTTATCAACGTGCTGCTCAAACTCATTGTATTACCAATCAAACAATATATTCTCTGCCCTGTCTTTTTGATATTACTGTCTTTAAACGAAAAATTTTTGGTTTTATGTTAGGACAATTGCCTTAAAACCGATTTTATCAGATTTTCAACCTGTATTTCTTCAGGGTTTTCATTCATCACCTTCTCAACCTCCTTCACTACCCTTGCTTTTTGAAAGCCAAGTGCCACGAGAGCACTTACGGCTTGATCTTTCACAGAAGCCCATTCCCCCGGTAAAACCTGAACGGTATCCGCTTCCAATTCCATGCTTGACATTTTGTCTTTCAAGTCCAGAATGATGCGCTTTGCTGTTTTAGGGCCAACGCCCTTTACTTTTTTGAATGCCACAACATCATCATGCAATATGGCCTGAGCCGTTTCTGCTGCAGTCATATAGGATAAGATCATTCTGGCTGTATTGGGTCCGACCCCGGAAACCGAAATCAGCTGATTGAAAAGATCCCGCTCATCTTCCTTGACAAAGCCAAACAAAGTGTGCGCATCCTCACGTACAATAAGTTGAGTGTACAATTTCACCTGGTCCATCTGCTCAATTACCGCGTAGGTATTAAGACTTATCTGAACATCATAAGCTTTACCTCCAATATCCAGGTATACACAGGTAGGTGATTTGTATGTCAGTTTGCCCTCCAGGTAAGCGATCACGTTCTCCTATTTTAAGCTTCCAATCTCTTCAGCTAAGCGCTAAATGTGTATTAACTTTTTAGCGGCTGCAAATATTGCATTTCAAACGCAGAATATCTGTAGAAATTGGAGTGTGAATTTATAAATTCCTTCTGTTAGTAAATATTGTATTTTATTGATGTGTATTTTACTTTAT
The DNA here is from genome assembly GCA_009923745.1 of Chitinophagia bacterium. Taxonomy (GTDB): domain Bacteria; phylum Bacteroidota; class Bacteroidia; order Chitinophagales; family Saprospiraceae; genus RFSX01. The sequence goes on along the minus strand of RFSX01000002.1, from coordinate 35 downwards.
ATCAATGTTTTATACATATATATTTTTCCATATTG
>RFSX01000001.1 GCA_009923745.1 Chitinophagia bacterium | reverse complement strand
GTAAATGGGTCGTATAGATTAACTTTGCGCCTTGAACAAATGGTATAAAAAACCATTGAATTTCAGTAAGTAAAGCGCATAATCAATGAGTTGGATTTCTGAGTTTTTAATATCTAGCATCGGAAAAAAATTAGTCATGAGTCTGACGGGCTTATTTCTGATTATTTTTCTCCTGGTGCACCTGACAGGCAATTTACAATTGCTTATTCCTGACGAGGGTAAAGCATTCAATATATATGCAGACTTCATGTCCAACAACCCTCTAATCAAAGTCATATCTCTTGGCCTGTATGCAGGCATTCTTCTGCATGCTATTCAGGGAATCTTGATCGCATGGAGCAATAAGAAGGCAAAAGGCCAAAGCTATGCGGTAAGCACCTATGAGAATGGAAGCTGGATGTCCAAAAACATGGGACTGCTTGGCTTGCTCATTTTTGCTTTCCTTGCAATTCACATGGGAGACTTTTGGGTTAAAGTAAGATTTACCGACAGTCTTGAAATGGTCAGCTACCCGGGTTGGGAGCATGAGCTTATGAATGTTTATAAGAGGGTCAATATTGCTTTCAGCAATATTTGGATTGTCATCATTTACCTTATAGGACTTCTTGCGTTGTCGCTTCACCTGATGCATGGTTTTAAAAGTGCTTTTACCACTCTTGGCCTTGAACACCGAAAGTATTCCCCTCTCATAAAGTGGATTGGGATCGGCTATGCAATATTAATTCCTATTGGATATGCTATAATTCCACTATTTATGTTTTTCAGCCACCAAGCCAATTATTAAAGAGATAAAAAGAGATCATATGAAACTAGACGCTAAAGTACCTGAAGGCAGTTTATCTGAAAAATGGACAAAGTACAAAGGTTCGATGAACCTTGTAGCGCCAAACAATAAGAGAAGGCTTGACGTAATTGTTGTAGGTACCGGTCTCGCTGGAGCCTCTGCGGCTGCAACCCTGGCTGAACTGGGTTACAATGTGAAAGCATTTACCTTTCACGATAGTCCGCGAAGAGCACACAGTATTGCTGCGCAAGGAGGAATAAATGCTGCGAAGAACTATCAAAACGATGGAGACAGCATATATCGATTATTCTATGACACAATAAAAGGCGGTGATTACAGATCTCGAGAAGCCAATGTACATAGGCTTGCCGAATGCAGTACAGAAATTATTGACCAGGCGGTTGCACAAGGTGTTCCGTTCGCCAGGGAATACGGAGGACTGTTGGCAAACCGTTCGTTTGGTGGTGTTCAGGTGTCCAGGACATTTTACGCAAGGGGACAAACAGGACAGCAGCTGTTGCTAGGTGCTTACCAGGCCCTGTCCAGACAAATTTCTACTGGTAGGGTAAAGATGTATAATCGCCATGAAATGCTTGATGTTGTTCTTGTTGATGGCAAAGCACGAGGAATCATTGCAAGAAACCTTCTAACGGGAAAGCTTGAGAAGCATGCGGCACACTGTGTTGTTTTGGCAACAGGGGGCTATGGCAATGTATTCTATCTTTCAACAAACGCCATGATGAGTAATGTGACAGCGGCATGGCGTGCAGTCAAAAGAGGCGCCCTGATGGCAAATCCCTGCTTTACACAAATTCACCCTACCTGCATACCTGTTTCAGGAGAGTATCAATCAAAGCTGACATTAATGTCAGAGTCACTGCGAAACGATGGCCGAGTATGGGTGCCTAAGAGCAAGGAAGATGCCGAAGCTATTCGCAAAGGAGAAAAAACGGCACTGGACATTAAGGAAGAAGATCGTGATTATTATCTGGAAAGAAGGTATCCGGCATTTGGTAACCTTGTGCCAAGAGACGTTGCTTCCAGGGCAGCGAAAATTGAAACAGACAAGGGAAAGGGAATCGTAAGCACCGGTCTGGGTGTATATCTTGATTTTGGGGCAGCCATAATGAGATATGGACAGGAAACCGCTCATTCAAAAGGGATAGAAAACCCAAGCGAATCAAAAGTCAGAGAACTGGGCGAGCAGGTAATCTCACAAAAGTATGGTAATCTATTCCAGATGTATGAAAAGATAACAGGAGAGAATCCATATAAAACACCTATGAAGATTTTCCCTGCGGTACATTACACAATGGGTGGCCTTTGGGTAGACTACAACCTAGAAACCAACATCCCTGGACTGTTTGCCCTGGGCGAATGCAATTTCTCAGACCATGGAGCTAACCGATTAGGAGCATCTGCCCTGATGCAAGGTTTGGCAGATGGCTATTTTGTTATACCATACACTATCGGGCAGTTCTTGTCAGAAGAAATCAGGACGCCACAAATATCAACGGACCTTCCTGAGTTTGAACGAGCTGAGAAGGAAGCCAAAGAGCGTATTGAGCAATTGATGGGCGTTAATGGCAACCAGTCTGTTGAAAGTTTCCACAGGAGGCTTGGTAAAATCATGTGGGAATATTGTGGTATGTCACGAAATGCAGAAGGCCTGAAAAAGGGACGTCAAATGATCCGGGAGCTGAGAGAAGAGTTTTACAAAGATGTTTTTATCCCCGGGGATACTGACGAGTACAACTTTGAACTCGAGAAAGCCGTGAAAGTGGCAGACTTCCTTGAACTGGGCGAGCTTATGATGCTTGATGCGCTGGATCGTAACGAATCTTGCGGAGGGCACTTCAGAGAAGAGTATCAGACGGCCGAGGGAGAAGCCTTACGAAATGATGAAGCCTTTACGTATGTGTCGGCCTGGGAGTGGGATGACAACAACCCGACACTGCACAAAGAGAATCTAGTATTTGAAAATGTAGAGCTCAAAACAAGGAGCTATAAATAATGTTAATCAACAAAATAGTAGCATGAGGTTAAACTTGAAAGTTTGGAGACAGAAATCGAAAGATGCCAAGGGGCATTTTGAAAATTATAGCCTGGAAGCAGAGGGGCACATGTCTTTTTTAGAAATGCTTGACGTTCTGAACGAAAAGCTCATTTCACAAAAGAAAGAACCCGTAAGTTTTGAGCATGATTGCCGAGAAGGCATATGTGGCACGTGCAGCATGGTGATTAATGGTCGACCTCACGGACCTCAAACAGGGACAACAACCTGCCAGCTTCATATGAGACATTTCAAAGATGGTGACACCATAGTTATAGAACCGTTCCGCGCATCCGCCTTTCCAGTTATTAAAGACCTGGCTGTTGATAGATCCTCATTCGACAGGATTATTCAGGCCGGAGGATATATATCTGTTAATACAGGACAAGCCCCAGACGGAAATTCTATCCCCGTGGAGCGACAGGAGGCTTCGGACGCCTTCGATGCAGCCACGTGCATAGGCTGTGGAGCTTGTGTTGCTGCCTGCCCTAACGGTTCGGCGATGTTGTTTACGTCTGCCAAGATTAATCATCTCGAAAAACTGCCACAAGGAAAGGTTGAACACGGTCATCGAGTGGTTAATATGATTAACCAGATGGATAAAGAAGGCTTTGGTAAATGTTCAAACGTTGGGGCATGTCACGTTGAATGTCCAAAGGAAATACCGCTGGAAAATATTGCCGCCATGAACCGCTTTTATTTGAGCTCAGTCTTTACAAGAGAATAGAGGCCTGCGCTAAAAACTACTCATGTGGGGCATTGAAGTATTTTGATTATCTTGACTGGGATATGTCAGGAATAATACAGACGCTTACTCTGAAAATTAGCCAATCAATAGCTTTTTATACAAGCCTTGTGTTTACAATTATTAAAGAGGGTGATTTTCATTATGTCTTTGATGTTCGGGCAACATCCTGGACCAACGAAAAGAGGGCAAGCGGCCTAGGGCGGATTCTAAATAACATGGAATGGTCTAAGGGACTATCAATTCTTAGCGACATTACAAAAGTATATGAACGTAAAGCGAGACAGGCAACAAGTGCGCCGGGGCCATTGCGGATTTACCTTGAGAGCAACCAGCTAACATTGCTTGCAGAAATAAAAGAAGAGATCCGCGTGTTTAATTCCGATACGAAAGTGGATAATATTAAGCTCCAAGACCCGGCAGGCTTAGACTTTTTTGTTTTTAGCGATTAACTATGACACAGTTGAGTTTACTCCATATTTTGACATTATTTTTCTTAGCGCTAGCACCGGATAATTCTGTAAAAAACAGTAAGGTGTCTGTTCTTGTTTTGGGTGTTGCACAAGATGCGGGATACCCACAGATTGCCTGCCAGAAAGAATGTTGCCAGAAAGTTTACAAAGGTCAAGCACAGCCAGAATATGTAACCAGTCTTGCTGTTATTGACGAAGACTCCGGAGAGGCGTATCTTTTTGAGGCTTCACCCGACATATCAAAACAATTAAAAATACTGCAGGAAGCGAGACTGGGCAAGCCCGTCTTACCGAATGGTATTTTTATATCGCACGCACACATGGGACACTACACAGGACTTATGCATCTTGGGAGAGAAGCCATGAGTGCTAACGCTATACCCGTATATGTTATGCCTCGCATGAAAAACTATCTCGAGAATAATGGACCCTGGTCACAACTGGTTGAGTTGAAAAATATTTCTCTTAATGCGATGCAAGACAACATATGGATTGCATTTGAAAACTTTTCTCTTAGACCTTTTTTAGTCCCTCACCGGGATGAATATTCTGAGACAGTTGGCTTTGAAATAAAGGGGCCAAACAAAAAAGTGATTTTTATACCCGACATAGACAAGTGGGATAATTGGGAAACAAACATCGAGGACCTTGTTTTAGATTGTGACTATGCTTTTATTGATGCGACATTTTACGATGGTTCAGAATTGCCAAACAGGAATATTGAAGAGGTACCTCATCCTTTTGTTGTCGAAACAATGAATCGGTTTCGAGGGTATTCTAAAGAAATAAAATCAAGGATCAAGTTCATTCACCTTAATCATACCAACCCTTTATTGGACCCCGGAACCCAAGCCAGCCAAAATGTCCTTATTGAGGGATATAAAATTTCTTTTACCGGAATGCGAGTACAAATTTGATGTTAGGGTATTATTAATGAAAGGATGTGCGGCATCGGGCATGTTTATTTCACTATAACCGGGACATTATGAAAGACAAACTGCTTATAATTTTTGTACTGGGGCTACTTATGAGCGCCTGCTCGGAAGACCAACCGGGAGTCATTGACGAAAACCAGAACTTTAATGAGAATGACGGAGCCAATAATGAAAACAACGGCAGGGATCAAAGACTGTTGCTCAACGGCGCCATAGACCTTGACAATTTATTGAACTATGCCAACCAGGAAATTCCAGAGTATATAAACAAAGATAATACTGGTTCTAACACAATAAGCAATATCGAGGCAAGCTTGGGTCGTGTATTGTTTTATGATACCAACCTCTCGTCGGACAATACGGTCTCTTGTGCGAGCTGTCACCAACAAGAGTTTGCATTCAGCGATCCAGAGGTGAGAAGCCAAGGCGTGAATGCTCTAACGGGGCGACACTCGATGAGACTTGTAAATGCACGGTTCGCTGAAGAGCAACGATTCTTTTGGGACGAGCGCGCCGATGATCTTGAGCAGCAAACCACCATGCCAATCCGAGATCATGGGGAAATGGGCTTTAGCGGTAACAGCGGTGATCTGGACTTTGATGATCTCATCGAAAGATTATCTGGAATTGATTACTACAACAGTCTTTTCCAGGAGGCATTCGGTGACCAAATTATTACAGAAGAGCGTATTCAGGACGCCTTGGCGCAGTTCATAAGAAGCATCCAGTCTTTTGACAGCAAATATGACGAAGGTAGAACTCAGGTGAATAGCGAAAACCAGAACTTTCCAAATTTTACAGCTCTTGAAAATATGGGCAAGCGTCTTTTCATGGATGGTCCGCAATTCCAGGGCCCGTCGGGCATAAGAATAGGGGGAGGTCTGGGCTGTAATGGATGTCACAATGCACCAGAGTTTGATATTGATGAGAATTCAAGGAATAATGGGGTAATAGGATTGGCGGGCGATCAGACCGGTATTGACCTTGATGTGACACGCAGCCCCAGTTTGCGGGACCTGTTTTCCCCAGGTGGAGTAGTGAACTCAGCTTTTATGCACACGGGCGAATTTTCTTCACTCGAGGAAGTTCTGGCACATTATAACGATATAGACATTGCGCCGAACAACAACAATCTGGATCAACGACTCGCAAGAGGTGGAGGCGTTCAATTGAATATGACGCAACAGGAAATAACAGCTGTGGTGGCTTTTCTGGAGACACTAACAGGATCAGGTGTATATACAAACGAAAAGTGGTCTAATCCATTTAACTAGAAAGTTATAGCACCTTCGTACAGGAGTGTCCTCGCAACAGCTTCCCCGTTTAATCATCAAAAACAAACAAGAACGAAAACACAAAGTATAGGAATGCTGTTGCCGCTATTTGTTTTTGCCTGTCTGTAGAGAATAAGCCAGGAATAGAACCGATCAGGATCATTAAGCCGGAATAAAAAAATAAGAAGCGGCCACTCGGCCGCTTTTTTTATATTGCCTATATATTGATTCTTTAACATGAAAATATTTACGGCAGAGCAAATCCGGGACTGGGATAAATTTACAATTGAGAATGAGCCCATAAGGTCATTGGACCTGATGGAGAGAGCGGCCAGCAGGTGTACGCACTGGATAAGAAAAAACTATTCGCAGGACACAGGTATGGTTTTTATGTGTGGTCCCGGCAATAATGGTGGAGACGGACTGGTAGTGGCCAGACAGCTCCATGAGATGTTTTACAAGGTAAGCTGCTATCATATTAACTTTTCAGGGCAAACATCAGAAGACTTTAATCAAAACAAGCAACGATTAAATCGCATTGGCCTTGAATTAAATGAAATAAATAGCAAGGAGGATCTTCAAAAAATTAAATCAAATGAGTATAGCCTCGTTGTCGATGCCATTTTTGGCTCTGGATTAAACCGTCCAGCACAAGACCTGCCTCTTGAGGTAATAAAATGGATTAACCACTCCGGCTTAGAAGTAATCTCAATTGATATTCCTTCGGGCATGTTTAGCGAAGACAACAAGGAAAATTCAAAAGACGGAATTGTTAAAGCCGATGCCACACTGACACTTCAGTCATGCAAGCTGTCTTTTTTGCTTCCTGATTTTGGAGGATACGTTGGAAGAATACATGTGCTGCCAATAGGGCTTTCAGGCAAATATTATGAGCTAACGGATAGTAAATATGAGCTAGTAACCCAAAATGAAGTTCTTGCCATAATTAAAAAAAGACACAAATACAGCCACAAGGGCTTGTTTGGACACGCCTACATCTTTGCAGGCGCAAAAGGGAAGATGGGTGCTGCTGTTCTGGCGACAAGATCTTGTGTAAGAGGGGGCGCCGGGCTAACCACCGCTCATGTGCCAAGGAGCGCATGGCAGCTTATGCAACAAGCCGTTCCTGAGGCCATGTTGACATTTTCAGAAGTCGATGATATTCTATGCGGAGCCTTAATGCCAACCAAGAAAACAGTGGGTATTGGTCCGGGTATTGGACAGGAAGCGCAGACAGCAGAATTTGTATTCAAGCTAATTGCTGAGCAGGATGAACCAATGGTTATTGATGCGGATGCGCTTAACATTTTGGCAGGAAATAAAGAGCGGCAACGAGAAATTCCAGAAAGGAGTATTTTAACACCACACCCTAAAGAGTTTCAGCGATGGGTAGGAGAGTGGCACAACGAAGGGCATAAGCTCAATCTGCTTTTGGAGCTTTCTCAAAGGCTGAAATTAATTGTTGTACTGAAGGGAGCACACACCATTACGGCAACACCTGAAGGAAAACTTTATTTCAACACTACGGGCAACCCAGGGATGGCAACGCCAGGTAGCGGCGATGTGTTGACAGGACTAATTACATCATTGCTTGCCCAGGGTTATTCGCCGAGGGATGCTGCAGTAATGGGAGTATGGGTTCATGGAGCGGCAGGAGATAAAGCACAAAAGCAAATTGGAGAACAAGCCCTTAGGGCGGGAGACCTAATAGAGGCTATTCCTCTTGTGATGAAAGAACATGAACAAACTGTTGCACAAGGCGGACAATGTATTCATGTGTATGGAGAAACGCATCTGACTCATCTGTGGCAATATCCATAACGGCATAAACATGATCCTTGGGGATTTGAGGGAGCTCTTCATACTTACAATGTCCGACAAAAAAGTATACGGGTTTTTCATGCAAACGGGCCCTCTGAAGTACAGAACCAGGCACCTTCCCATGTAAAGATTGTCCATCGAGACCACCCTCTCCTGTGATAACGATGTCGCATTCGTCAAGGCGCAAATTAAACGCCGTCAAACCCATAAAATACTCAGCCCCAGATTTCTTTTGCGCTCCCATTAAGGCTATTAAGCCGGCAGGAATGCCACCCGCAGCTCCCGTTCCCGGTATCGCCTGCACATCAATGTTTACAGTTTTTTGAAGGACTTTCGCAAAGTTTATTAGGCCGTCATCCAGAGCAATGATCTCTTTATCCGAAGCACCTTTTTGCCGTGCGTAAGTATAAGCCGCGCCACTCTCGCCGTACAAAGGGTTGGTCACATCGCATAGTAATATAAATGTTGACTCCAGCAGCTCTTTACTTTTAGGTGCAGTTATCGAAGCAATGTTAATAAGGTTTTTACCTACAGGCTCAAGCTCCTGTCCTGATTTATCAAGGAATGTAAATCCCAGTTCCGAAAGTATACCGACACCTGCGTCATTCGTTGAGGATCCGCCCAGAAAAAGCAATATTTGCTTTGCTCCTGCTTCGATAGCATGTCGTATCATGCGACCTGTGCCCTTTGTTGAAGTATGCATTGGATTTCGCTCTTCTTTTTGTAATAAGGCATAGCCACTGGCAGAGGCCAATTCGATAAAGGCTGTGTTGTCAGAACGGAGATAGAAGCAGGATATTTCTCTAGCGAGTGGATCAATGGTTTTTACAAAGACCTTTTCAACATCTAGATAGTGCTCAAGGATCTCAATACTTCCATCACCACCGTCAGCCAAAGGATGTATCATACATTCATGACCATTTTCTGTAAGTACAGTGGACAGAATCCCGGAGAGTTGAGCTGCACTGAGACTGCCTTTGAATTTATCAGGAGCGATGAGGATTTTCATTTAATAGAGCGCGACTTGTTAGGGCTAATGAATATAATCACTAATTTCAAAATTCATTAAAACATAAGTAAATGAAGCGCAGGGAGTTTATTGAAAAGGCTGGCGTTATAGGGACGGGGATTGGTTTAGCGCCGAAAATGGCACTTAACAGCAGTAAGTCGGTCCTTAATGTTGGTTTTATTGGGTGTGGATTGAGAGGCCAGGGACATATCTCTCTGGTTTTGCAAAGGGACGATTGCAGGATTGTCAGCTTGGCAGACCCTGACCCCATAATGATGGAAAGAACACAAAAGCTCATTTCAACAAAGCTGGATTATATTCCCAAAACGTATAGTTCGGGCGAGAGGGATTATATCAAGATGTTGGATAGAGAAGATCTCGACCTTGTTATCATTGCCACGCCATGGCGCTGGCATACAGAGATGGCTGTAGCCTGCCTCGAACGGAGCATTTATACAGGGCTTGAGGTGTCAGGAGGCATTTCAATTGACGAGTGTTGGCAAACCGTTAGAGCAGAACAGGCTAGTGATAAACACCTGTATTTTCTTGAAAATGTATGTTTCCGAAGGGATGTGATGGCCGTACTTAATATGGTCAGACAAGGCTTGTTTGGTGAACTCATGCACCTTGAATGTGGTTATCAGCATGATTTGAGAAATGTAAAATTTAATAACGGAAAACAGCCTTATGGGGGAGGTGTTGAGTTTGGAGAGAACGGCTTTAGCGAGGCCAGGTGGAGGACAGTACATTCTGTCAACAGGAATGGCGATTTGTATCCAACGCATGGCATTGGTCCTGTTGCACAATATATAAACATCAATAAAGGGAATAGGTTTTTATATCTGACTTCGGTTGCATCAAAATCAAGGGGCCTTCATAATTACATTTTGGATCACGAAAAAGGAGGGCCGGACCACCCTAATGCACAGATAGAGTTCAAGTTAGGCGATAAGATTACAACGATGATTACTTGTGCCAATGGAGAAACGGTGGTATTACATCATGATACAAACCTGCCAAGGCCATATTCACTGGGATTTCGAGTACAGGGAACCAGGGGCTTGTGGATGGATGTCAATAAATCTGTTTATGTAGAAGGACGCTCTGATTCACACAGATGGGAAAGTCAGGCGGCTTATATGGAGGAATATGATCATATGCTTTGGAGGCGTTATGAAGACAGCGCCAAAGGTGCCGGACATGGGGGCATGGATTATTTTCTTCTTAATTCATTAATAGAGCATGCAAAAATAAATGCCAGGCCGCCGTTTGATGCTATCGACGCCGCAACGTGGAAGGCGATCACACCACTGTCTGAGGCTTCCGTTGCTTCGGAGGGCAGCCCACAGGAGTTTCCTGATTTTTCTGAAGGGCAGTGGAAAAGTAGTAAAAACGACTTTGCTTATGGCTCTGAGTATTAATGCCTGGGCTAAGTTCAGGTCTTTCAGGGAAAAATACGGAGACCCAGACCTAATTGTAAGAGCTCCCGGAAGAGCCAATATCATAGGCGAACACGTAGATTATTGCGGAGGCAAAGTGATGCCCTTTGCGATACAGCAAAGCATGTATTTTTTCTTTTCAAAAGTTAATGCGGGCAATGAATATATCTATCTTGATTGCGATGCTGATTCCGAGCATTCTGACGGGTCAGGTCTTCTAAAGAAGCTTGAAGCGGTCTTATTGAAGCATCAAATTGAACTCGGAAACTTCAGAGTTGCTATTACAAGCGACATTCCTATTGGTGGAGGCCTGTCTTCCTCTTCGGCTTTGTGTTGTGGTTTTATATATGGCCTAAATGAACTTTTCCAAAAGGACCTTGATAAGACGGATATTATTCGCTATGCCTCTGCTGCCGAATACGGAGTGGGAGTTAAGGGAGGACTTATGGATCAACATGCTGTCGTCTTCAGTAAAGCAAATAAGGCACTATACCTTGATTGCAATGATCATAGCTTCGGTTATTTGGACCTTGATCCGGAGCTTTTTCAATTTGAATTATGGGATACAGGGATACGACATAAACTGATGGAATCAAAATATAACAATAGACGGGAAACGCTTGAGTTAGCTATGGAAGAACTATCAATGCATAAGGGTAGAAAGCTTGACTACAATGAAGTAAAACCCGAGGATCTGAGTGTTTTGAAAGATCCTGTTTACAGGCTAAGGATTAGACATGTAATTTCCGAGCGTAAAAGGGTTACTGAAGCAAAAAGGGCTATTGAAACAAAGGATATAAAAGTGTTGGCACAGCAGCTTAATGCCTCACATGAGTCACTCAGAGATAATTATGAGGTGAGTTGGAAGGAAGCTGATTGGCTGCAGGCTAAGCTTATTGAACATGGCTTTTCTTTGGGCTCACGCATGGTAGGTGGTGGATTTGGCGGACATTTAATATGTCTTAAGAATAAAAATGCCGCCTATGATGAACAAGAACTTTTGTGTGCCTATAAAAGGCAATTCGGAATAGAAGCGACAAAGAGGGAGGTACGCGCTTCGTCAGGGATAGGGCTTATTCGTAGCGCAGAGCTTCTATAGGGTCGAGTCGGGATGCTTTCAGCGCGGGGTATAGGCCAGAGATGACACCCACCACAACACAAACAACAATTCCCAAGGCCATCCAGTTCAGAGGAAAAACGAATCGACCATCAATCAGTCGGGACAAACCAAAGCCGAGCGAGGTGCCCATAGCAATACCAAGCAATCCTCCAAGAAGTGTGATAACAACAGCTTCTGTAAGAAACTGAAGCATGATATTAAATCGAGTAGCGCCTATAGCCTTGCGCACACCTATTTCTCTGGTCCTTTCCGTAACAGAGACCAGCATGATATTCATAAGACCTATCGATGCCCCCAAAAGAGTCATGAGAGCAATAGCAATGGTGCCAACACGCAATTCGGTTGTAATCTCTTTTAATGTTTCTAGGATGCCATCACTCTTCCTGATTTCAAAGTCGTTGCTCTCTGTGGCTTTGAGATCACGTACTATTCGCATAACACCAGTGGCTTGAGACTCTGCATCCGCAATAGATCGAGGGTCCTGGACGCCCGCCATAATCGAATAATTTCTATTGGCGTAGCCATAATAGCGTTTGGCATTTAGAAGAGGAATAAATGCGCGACGGTCTGAAGACTGACTCATAGAAGAGCCTTTGCTTTCAAGTACGCCAATAACTTTGTAGCGGACATTGCCCACTCTAAGCAACTTTCCAATGGCTTCGTCCGCATTTTTATCAAAAAGAAGATCTACCAATTCACTGCCAAGGATTATTTTATGATCTCCTGCCGCTATTTCTGATTTTGAAAAGTTTCGACCTTTCTCAATAGAGTAGGCTGAAACGCTGAAGTAGGTATCATCAACACCAATGAGGCGAATATTGGGGTTGGTTTTTTTGTCCTTGTATTTGAGGGTGGAATTCCATTTACAAAATGTATTAACGCTGACCCGCGCACCGGTAAAGTCAAAGAGTTCTTTGAACTCCATAGCCTGGCGAAAAGTAATGGGCGCACCGCGTTTAACTTCCTTTCCACTGTTGCTTTGCATATTCCTGCCGCTGGGGTATATGTAAATTGAATTTGCCCCCATCCTGTTGAAACTATTGCTCATGGAATATAAAATGGTGTCAATAGCGGTTAAAATGCCAACAAGACAGGTAATACCAACCGCAATTATAAGCAAGGTCAGCAAGGCTCTCAAAAAATTGGACCTGATGGAGTCCAGGGCGATCTTTATGTTCTCGATGAATGTCATCCTGCTCGAAATTAAGGAATGCTGCCGTATAATTTAGAATTAATGGAGCGGGAGGCCAAAGCATTCGATAAACAGAGTCTTAACTCAGATGTTTCTTTATTAATTGGGCAAATTCATTATAAAAAACGGGTGTTGTTGCGACAACAGAACAGTCACGCAATACATCATCTCCTCCCCGATAATCTTTAACGACGCCCCCGGCTTCCTCTACAAGAAGTTGGCCTGCGGCGATATCCCAGACATTCAGTTCATTTTCATAGTATATGTCGAATCGGCCCGACGCGACGTAGGCCAGGTCGAGGGCCGCGGAACCCAAACGCCTTAAGCCCCGGTAGTTTAGTATGACTTGCTTTAGAACGGCGAGACGGTCATCCAGGCGTACTTCGCGCTCATATGGAAACCCAGTGACAACAAGAGCTTCAGATTTTTTATTTCGATCACTGACGGTAATAGACTTATTGTTTTCAAAGGCACCACCTCCTTTGACAGCAGAAAAGGCCCTGTTATGCATTATTTCATAGACGATTCCAGCAATGGTAACACCGTCACTCATGAGTGCGATTGATATTGAAAAGTGTGGTAAACGATACAGATAATTACTTGTACCATCCAGGGGATCGATCACCCACATCAAAGCTTTATTATCCCGGGCAACGGTATTTTCTTCGGTGATAAACCCTGCTTCTGGGAGGAGGGACGAAAGAGCCGCAACAAGCTTCCTTTCTGCTTCCTGGTCTACATAGCTTACCAGACTGTTGCGGTCCTTGCTGACAATATCCTCATGGCTTACAAGATCGAGTTCAGCACGTATGAAAAGAGAAACTTCAGAACATATGGAAATAAGCCCATGTCTGAGATCCTGGAGCTGTCCAACAGTCATGGCTTAGCCCATTTCAGCCACAACTTCTGTGACCTCGGGTACCATTCTTTTGAGCATGCCTTCGATTCCAGACTTCAGAGTTACCGTCGATGAAGGGCAACCGCTGCAAGAGCCTTGCAGAATTACAGCGACTTTACCTTTGTCGTAAGATTTGAACTCGATATTACCACCATCCATTTCGACAGCAGGCTTGACATATTTGTCAATCAGGTCTTTTATTTTTTTGACAATCTCTGCTTCTTCGCCTTCATACTGATAGGCCACTCCTTTTTCTTCTTCCAGCTTGGCCATAGCCTCTTCGAAGCCCTCCTTTAAAATTTCTTTCCCTTCAGAGACATATTCCTTGATGAACTCCTTGGCATTTAGCATGATATCTTCCCAGGCATAGTTCATGCCTTTGGTGATGGTTACAAAGTTATTGCAGATATAAACACCTTCCACAAAAGGCATTTTGAATAATTCAGTTGCCAGAGGAGACCATTCGTTAGCCAGGGCTTCTGTTCGAAAATCGGCAGTACCCCTGTAGAGCATCCTGTTTGTTACGAACTTCAGAGAGTCTGGGTTCGGCGTTTGTTCTGTATATAGCATTACGGGGTTAGCGGTTTTCGTATCCATAGTATTATCGAGTTTTTTATTGAAGAACGAATTTAAAGACTATTTGGTTTTAATGTCCTTGCCTTATAATTAAAATTGATTTACAGGAGTTTAAAACAAATACTTATTTGTATGGGTTAGATAGGCTGAAGCACGATAAAAACTTACTTTTGTGAAATTTTAAATTTGAGCAAACAGCGTCAAATAGAATCGGATCAGAAGGTCTTGGACTCCCTAAGGCTTTCTAAAGTCATCCTCCCTATTGTAATTGGGTTGATTGTGCTCGTATATATTCTATTGAGACAGTTTGACCTGCAAGAGTTTAATTCCATTTCGTGGAACAACCGGTTGTGGTTCTTTTTGGGGATTGCCGTGTTTATATATGTATTAAGACACATCTTTTATTCCATCAGGCTCAAGATATTATCAGATAATGTCTTTACGTTCAGACACTCCCTGGAGCTGGTTTGTATCTGGGAGTTTGCCTCGGCTATTTCTCCGACCAGCATTGGAGGATCAGCAGTCGCAGTTTTTTTTCTGTCCCAGGAGAAAATTTCTGGAGCCAAGGCTGTTTCTATTGTCATGTATACCGTGATTATTGATTCCATTTTTTTCTTGGTATCCCTGGTCTTACTATTAATGATGTTTGGTCCTCCGTTGATAAGACCCAACATGGTAAGCCTGCTTGAGCCATATGGTATCACATTCATGGTTGTGTGGCTATTTATACTGTTTTATGCCACCATTCTTACATGGGGACTTTTCAGACCAAGAATCATCAAGAACATTCTTTTTGGATTGTCTAAGCTGCCACTAATTCGACGTTTCAAGCGATCATTAGTAAAAACAGGGCAAGATGTTGTTACGACGTCCAGAGAGATTCGCAACAAACCTTTCAGCTTTCATCTTTTGGCCAGCTTGACAACCATTGGTGCCTGGATGACCCGATTTTTAACGGTAAATTTTATAATACTGGCCCTGGTAGAAATTGATACAGACTTTATGTCTCAATTTTTGTTGTATGCCAGGTCGCAAACCATGTATGTAATTACCCAGTTTTCACCGACTCCCGGCGGATCTGGCGTTATGGAGTTGTTGTTTTCCGGGTTTTTCAGTGATTATGTCACGCAGGGCATTGGTTCTGTAGGCGCCTTGCTTTGGAGGTTGATCACCTATTATCCTTACCTTTTGATCGGGGTCATTATTATTCCTAATTGGTTGAGGCGAATTATGAGCCTGAAAAAAAAGCAATTGCAAGACCTGCAAGCCTCAGAAAAGGCGGAATTGTAAGTTTATCGCACCTTCGTGGGCCAGTAATTGTTTTTTCATCTCATTTCCGTAGACATATCCCGTCATTTCATGGTTTTTTCCAATAACCCTGTGACATGGAATAATCAAGGGAAAAGGGTTTTTGGCATTGGCTTGACCTACAGCTCTGACGGATTTAATATCGCCCAGCTCCAGGGCAATATCAGAGTAGCTTTTCATAGTACCAATGGGGATGTTTTGAACGGTTTTCCACACGCGTTGATAATACTGTGGATAGTTTGCCGTATGAAGGGGAAGCTCAAAGTGGTGTAAGGCCCGGTTAAAATAGGCTTTCAGCTGTTTTTTGGCTTCAACAAGTATGGGGTTTATACTTTGTTGATAATCAGGGTTTTCGGGGCTGTGTTTTATTGACAAAAGGTGCGTCTGGTTGGCCTCTAAACGCCAAAAGCCAAAGGGAGACTCGTAGCATGTTATATTCATTAACTCAGACACAGCTATTAAATTAAACAATCATTTATTTGCAAGAGCTCCAAAAAGCAGAAAGATGGATTGTTGCTAAAAATAAGTCCTCAGGCTTTTATCAGATGTAAAAAGAATTTAAATTTGCACCGCTTCCAAATTATGGAGATAAATAATTCTGGAAACCAACTATTATAGAGGCTCTGTCGTTAGAGCCTTTAGAAAGGTACCTTAGCTCAGTTGGTAGAGCACAGGACTGAAAATCCTGGTGTCCCTGGTTCGATTCCTGGAGGTACCACTTAAGCCCCGGCCATTAATGTCGGGGCTTTTGTATTTTAGGCCCCAGATCCACGCACAATGCAAGGAGACAATACACTGAATAGAAGCTTCATAAAGAATATTGCTGTGCTCATGGCTGTCAATCTTTTGGTTAAGCCTGCGTATATTTTTTTGATAGACGCCCAAGTGCAAAGTCGTGTCGGGGAGAATGAGTATGGCTTATTTTTCAGCATCTTCAATTACTGTATGCTTTTTCAGGTTATCCTTGACCCGGGCATCTTCAATTACAATTCTCAGCTTATTGCCAAAAGCCCCAATGATGTATCATCGCATTTTTCAAAGATAGCAGGGGCAAAGATCCTTTTGGTCGCCATTTATGCTGTCCTTGTATTTGCCTTCTCCTGGCCTATAGGTTTTGGAGAGCGGCATTACAGTCTTCTGCCGGGGATAATGTGTATTTTCATATTGATTTCTTTCAGCCAGTATTTGAGAAGTCATTTTGCAGCCCTTGGACAGTACCATTATGAAGCGTGGTATTCGGGCCTGGATAAGTTTCTCATGGTGCTCATTATTGGCTTCATGCTTTACATCAACCGGGTGATAAATATTGAATTGTTTATCCTCGGGCAGATTGCGGCTCTTGTGTTGGCTTGCTTATGCTTCATTTTCTTGCTCAAGGGTCGCATCCAGCTGTCTGTCCAGTTTTCGATCAAAGAGCTTAAGGTCATTATCAAAAAGACCCTGCCCTATGCCTTTGTCCTGTTGTTTATGACACTATTCACACGGATGGATGGTTTGATGCTTGAGAGGTTGCTGGACGATAGTGCTTATTCGGCCGGAGTGTATGCCAGGGCTTACAGGCTTCTCGATGCCGCCAATATGACTGGAATATTGTTTGCGGGACTCATGCTGCCCATGTTCGCCAAGCTCATGAATGATACAGACAGGCTTTCGAGCCTTGTAGAGGAGGCAACACGCATGTTGTTTTATATAGCTCTTTTAGTCTGTCTTTGCTGCTGGTATTACAGCGATGAAATAATGGACCTTGTATATGGGCAAAACACGCAAGAGCACTATACCGTTTTCAAATATCTGATGACTGGATTTTTCGCGATGTCCTTAGCTAATGTTTTTGGATGCCTTTTCCTGGCATCAGAAAAGCTTAAAGAGCTGAACCGGTTATTTGTATTTGGTATTTTTCTGAACTTCAGCCTCAACATGCTACTGATTCCGAGGTATGGAGCAATTGGTGCGGCACTTACAACAATTGCAACACAATATGTTGTATTTATGGGTCAACTCTTGCTGGCTTTCAAAGACTTTAGAATTAAATACTCAACCCAGACACTTTCGGGCATGGCCATACTTATATTCTTTGGATTTGTCTTGTTCAAGCTTGCAGCATTGAATGTATCTTTAAATTGGATTGTTGAGATCATTATCATAATGATATTTATGATCTTCTTGGCATATTTGTGTGGATTCTTACGCTTATCCTTGTTTTTTAAGCGTTCTAAATGAATTGAAATAATAATTAGGAATGCAAAATCAAAATGAAAGCCTTATAGATATTCTCGCGCTGCTCTACAAGAAGAGGCGCATGATAATCACCGTGTGCATTACCACTAGTGTCATATGCGCAGGAATATCATTACTGCTTCCAAACTTTTATGAAGCATCAACACAGTTTTATGCAGCTTCACCTGACTTGGCTCAGCCAGACCCTGTAGGCAACCAGTCAGAGCAGAAGGAGATATATGGTAACGATCATGACGTAGACAGGCTTATTACCATCGCTAATTCTTCAGAGATTAAAAACTTCATGATTGAAGAATTTGATCTTTATAACACATACGACATTGATCCTGATAAGCCTCTTGCAAAGCATAAGGTCATGTTGAAGCTTGAAAAGCTTTACAATATCAAAAAGACAAAATACGATGCTATCAAACTGAGTTTTGAGGATAAAGACCCAGAACGTGCGGCAGAAGTGTGTAATGCGGTAAGAAACAAAGTGGATTCAATCGCCAGTGCTCTTATAAAAGAGAGTCAGGTAAAACTGATTGCAAGTTACGAGAGCAAGCTACAGACCAAGCAGGCTCAATACGACGAGATCGCGGACAGTCTGTATGTGGTAAGAGACCGGTATAATATATTTAACACGCAATCACAGGGAGAGGCTTTTGGAGCCAGCATGGTGAAGTTAGAAGGGAGTGTTCAAAGTTATGTAGCACGCATCACGATGATGAAAAACAACAGCGCTATACCCAGGGATTCGATTGCCATAGCAGAAGCAAAACTGGCGGGATTCCGAAGCCAGTATAATAAGCTTATAAAAAACATCAGTTCTTATAATGACGGGTATCCTAAGGTCCTAAAATATGAGCGAGAACTGAAAGATTTTGGCGACCAACTCAACCTGGATAAAGAGCGAATGAAGCAGTTGAAGGCGGCATATAATTCAAAAATTAATGCGATCCACATAGTTGAAAAAGCAGAAGAGCCGGCTTATAAGTCTCGACCCAAACGATCATATATTGTCGTTGGGGTAGCCATGGTCAGCTTTTTGTTTATGAGTCTATGGCTTATCCTTGTGGACCAATTCAAAAAAGACAACTGGGGACAAAAGTTCAGAGATGCCTAGTGCCAGCCCTATAGCGCCAAGACGATTAAACAATAAATGGGAATACGGCTTTGCTATAATTATATGCCTGGCCCTGCTCTTGTCTGTTGGTCTTTATAATCCTTTACCCGCTTTAATTCCTGCCGGTATTTTATTTTCTTTTTTTGCCGTTTCACGGCCCGCGGTTCTGTTTGGTCTTTTTTTCTTCTTGCTTCCATTCTCTATAGAGTTCGAGTTGCCGGGTGGGCTAGGCACAGACTTGCCTTCTGAACCACTTATGATTGTATTAAGTGTGATTACTCTTTTGATGCTTGTTCTCAATGCCGGTAAAAAGCAGACAGCATATATTAGACACCCGATCACGTTGGTTCTCATTGCTCATATATTCTGGATATTTATAAGCTCTTTTACTTCAGGAATTCCTGTGTATTCATTTAAGTTTTTACTGGCTAAGCTTTGGTATGTTTTACCATTTTATTTTTTACCCCTACTCATTCTAAGTAATGAAGCGGACTATCGTTTTGTATTCAAGTGCCTTTTAACGGGTTTGTTAATAGCGGCAGGATATGTGATGCTTCGACATGCCGGATTAGGTTTTAGTTTTAAAAGTATCAACGAGGCGGTAAAACCCATATTCCGCAACCATGTGAATTATGGCGTAATGCTTGTGATTGCGCTTCCTTACATGGCATACCTGTACAAAAGCACACAAAGGCAGTCAAAACTGCTTCATGTATTAGCCATTGGCTTTCTTGTGCTGGCAATATACCTTACCTATACCCGTGCCGCGCAGCTATCTATTGTTATAGCAATATGCTCGGTGTATCTGATCAGGATGAAATTGATAAAAGCAGCACTCCTCACTTCCTTTTTATTCCTCTCGGGGGGTTTGTTATTCCTAGCATCGGACAACAGTTACCTGGATATGGCGCCAGATTACACCAGGGCGATAGAACACACAAAGTTTGATAATCTTGTTGAGGCCACTGCCAAGATGGAGGACATTTCTACCGTAGAGCGCTTCTACAGGTGGATTGCAGGGATCAATATGATATCAGATAAACCCTTGACGGGCTTCGGTCCATCTACATTTTACGAAAGCTATAGGCCATATACCATTACCAGCTATAAAACCTATGTAAGTGATAACCCTGAGAAATCAGGAATCCATAATTATTATTTAATGACGGCAGCAGAACAGGGGTTGCTGGGTTTACTCATCTTTGTGGCTTTATGTGTGCTTAGTCTTTTGTATGCAGAAAAAAACTATCACCGACGCATTAACAAAGAAAGTAGAGCCTTGCTGATGGCATCAGCTGTCAGCCTTATAGTGATCCTGGCTGTATTATTAATTAATGACTTGCTAGAAGCAGATAAGGTAGGTCCCTTCTTTTTCTTGTGTATGGCAATTGTTGTTGCTATGGATCTCCGAGGAAATAATAAAATAAACGAAGCCAAACATGAATTATGACGATGAGGTGAGGGCCCTTAGCCTTTTGCATGGTATTATATTTTTGGGCACCATTATGTTACTGATAATCTTTTATTTTTTAATAGGCGACTCTTCCGTGGCCCTGAGCTTTGAGCTGAGCTGGAGAGATGGCATGGTCCTTATGGTGAGTCTCATAATACCGGCCATATATCAATGGGTGTATCGTAACCGATTGCCCAGAGTGAAAGCAATGGAGGATAAGGCAGAGCAATGGCAACAGTATCGCGACTTGCAAATAAAGCGTTATGCCCTTACGGAAGCACCCGCACTACTGACAGGGGTCTATTATTTTTACGGGTCTCAAAGCTTATTTTTGGTTGTTGCGCTGACCTATGCTTTGGTTTTGGCTTCATACAGGCCTTCTGCATACCGTATTGAAAGCGAATTGGATATAAAAACAGGGCTGTAAATATTTTACCCAAAGATTTGCAGATATCTGTGAGTGCATATATATTTGCGTTCCCTTTCAAGGGCCCTGACAAAAAGCACGACAGGACAGAATAGGGGCGGTTAGCTCAGTTGGTTCAGAGCACCTGGTTTACACCCAGGGGGTCAGGAGTTCGAGTCTCTTACCGCCCACCATAGAAAGCCTTGCAGAGATGCTGGGCTTTTTTGTTTTCATCCCGTTCAGAACTTATACCGATTGTAAAAAGGTTTTGGTTTGGTACACGGTCAAACTACTGTTGGGCATGATCGCGCCAGTAGGTCTTTCATCTTATTTGGGCACTATATGCCTTATATGTATTAACGTGATCAAAATTAGCTAGCTTTATTCTCTCGATGTCTGATCAGTTGCACATATTTATAAATCATGTTTTGGAAAGTATCTCTGATGACACTTTTGCCTCGCTTTCTTTAATGAATAAACGCGACAAGAGTTCTGAGTTAAGAACGCTTAGGGGCAAGCTGATCGAAATTAAAAAGGGGCTTCGGCTGTCACTGGTTTTCAGGTATGAGACAAATGATATTACGAAGAACTTTGAGGTTGATAAGATTGATAGGGTC
This sequence comes from Chitinophagia bacterium, assembly GCA_009923745.1. Taxonomy (GTDB): domain Bacteria; phylum Bacteroidota; class Bacteroidia; order Chitinophagales; family Saprospiraceae; genus RFSX01. Next base: position 38,081 of record RFSX01000001.1, on the reverse strand, counting down.
TTGAATGATTTGCTAACAAAAGATTTTTTTCAAGCCATACTGAGTACAACACATAAGGAGTATCACCTTTCTCAAAAAGCTAATAAGGCAAATTGGAAATTAACTATTAAGGAGGCAAAGCTCTACAGGGTACCGGAAAGATCCCATGATAAAACAAAGAACCGACTTATAAAGGCGGACAAGAATGCTTACTTGCACGGTTTGGAAATATCTACTCAAGACGGAAATATTCGCAAAGATAAGCAAGACAAATACCGCCAGATCAATAAGTTCATAGAGCTCATCGATAATGTTTTGAAGCCTGACGAAATGAAACAACCATACCGCATAGTCGATATGGGAGCGGGAAAAGGATATTTAAGTTTTGCCCTTTATGATCATTTAAGCAACAATCTTGACATTGACCTGAGTCTTGAAGCCATAGAATTGCGTGGACATTTGGTACGTAATGGAAATGAGTTGGCGCGAGCTGTAGGCTTTGACGGCCTTGTCTTCAAGGAAGGCGCCATTGAAAACACCCCTCTTAAGGATATTGATATGGTTATAGCCCTGCACGCCTGTGATACGGCTACTGATGATGCCATATTCAGAGGTATTAAATCTGGAGCAGAGGTCATAGTCTGTTCTCCGTGTTGTCACAAGCAGGTACGCAAGCAAATGGAAGCCAACGAGGCGTTATCCGTCATCACAAAGCATGGAATTCTTAAAGAACGACAGGCAGAAATTGTAACAGACACCATCAGGGCACTGATGCTTGAGGCCTATGGCTATCAGACAAGGGTGATGGAATTTATAGCTACAGACCATACCCCCAAGAATCTGCTTATTACAGCAGTAAAAAAAACAAGGTCCGGGCTTCCGATACAGAAATACCTGGACAAGGTGGAAGCTCTGAAGAAACAGTTTGGAATCGAAAAACAACAGCTGCAGCAACTATTAGGTTCTTAAGGCGAAACAAGGAAAATCCACTGCAGGTTTAAGACATTTTAATCAATTGGATGACCCCTAAAGCGCTGTAAGTAGGGCTAATGGCATAGCTACTGGCCGAAAGGATGATATCTGGATTGTACTCTTTCTAACTATTTTATTAAGTCTTGAGTTTTCACTCAAGATGGCGCCCACGATATTGGGTGTGCTCTTGATAATAATGCTCCACAGCTTGCATGTATAGCATACATTACAGGGCCTTAGGGACATTGGTTTGCGCTGAAGGGAATTCTCCATCTACAGCTAGGGTGATATGCTTGTTGCCTTGTATCAAAAGCCTGCTTCTGCTAGCGTGGCCCAAGCACCAGGTTAAATCGCCATATATGATTTTTTGGCCTTCCAGCAATGGGGCATACATAGTAAAGTAAGCTTAGTCAAGACGGATTTCGTCATTAAATTTGTTGAAGAAGCGGTATTCGGTGTAAGCGTATTCGTTATCCAATTCCAGTTTAATCCATCTATTATACTTCATCAACCATTGCTGTTGCTTGTTGACAAAACCTTTTTTGAGGTAGGCATATATGAATGGATTGGCGCGTAGTGTAATCGTCATGTTGGGGTAGGCGTCTAAGATAAAACGCAGGTTGCGTTCGATTTCATCCGGAAGCAACTGCGATGGCTCTACCTTGCCGCTTCCGTGACAAGACGGGCATTGCTCCATGGTATTGATCTGTACTTCCGGTTTGACACGCTGACGGGTTATTTGCATCAGCCCAAACTTACTTAAAGGAAGAATTGTATGTTGCGCTCTGTCGTCTTTGAGAAACTCCTTCATTTTAGTGTAGAGGATGTTCTTGTTTTCTTTATTGCGCATGTCGATGAAGTCGATAATGATCAGACCACCCAAGTCTCTTAGACGCAACTGACGTGCGATTTCCTTTCCGGCTTCGAGGTTGACACTCAGGGCTGAAGTCTCCTGGTCCCTGTTCTGGGACTTGGGCCCACTGTTTACGTCAACGACATGCATGGCTTCCGTGTGCTCAATTACAAGGTAAGCGCCACTCGACATAGTGGGTGTCTTACTGAATGCGGCCTTGATTTGTTTTTTTATGCCGTAGGTATCAAAGATCGGCTTACTGCTTTTATAGAGGCTCAGCATTTTGGAAGATTCCCGATCTACATTTTCCAGGTAATCTTTTGCGTTGTCAAAGAGTGCCTTGTCATTGATAACAATCCTGTTAAAACTGTCATTGATGATGTCACGAAGAAACCCTTCGGTTTTATCCACCTCACTAAGCAGCTTGCCGGTTTCCTGGTTTTCTCCAAGCCTTTTGGTTATGGTTTCCCATTTCTTGACCAGGTTATTAATCTCATCGTGCAGGTCGGCCACTTTTTTTCCTTCTGCCGCCGTTCGGATTATAAATCCAAAGTTTTTAGGCTTGATGCTTTCAATAAGAACTTTTAGCCTTTTGCGCTCTTCCTGGTCGGTAATTTTCTTAGATACAGAAACGCTGTTTCTGAATGGAGCCATAACCATGAATCGGCCCGCAAGTGTGATCTCGCAAGTCAGTCTAGGACCTTTTGTAGAAATGGGTTCTTTAAGGATTTGAACAAGAACGGGCTGGCGTTTTTGGAAAACCTTATCTATTTTTCCATTCTTCTGATTGTCCGGCTCCAGCTTGAATTCGTCCAGAAGCCTTCCTTTCAGACTACGGTTCATCGCTATGCGCGTATACTTAAGAACCGAGTTGATTTGGGGACCCAGATCGGTATAATGCAGGAATGCGTCTTTCCTTTCGCCGACGTCGAGGAACGCCGCGTTTAGACCCGGTCGCAACATTTTGATGTTGCCTATAAATATGTCTCCTACACTAAAGTGAACATCGCTTTTCTCGGTATGTAACTCTACCAGTTTGCGATTTTCGAGTAGGGCTATCTCTACATTAGTGGGAGTTGAATTAACGATTAACTCCTTTTCCAAAGCCTATATTTTTATAGCTACTGTAGTGAATCTGCCAGAGTATCAGCCGAGTACTTTGGAAGTGTAACAAGTGTGTTCTTAAAAAAGCAGTCCACTACAGTGAACTCAGAATTTATTTATTCTTTTTCTTGTGTCTGTTCTTTCTAAGTCTCTTCTTTCTTTTGTGGGTAGAGATCTTATGTCGTTTTCTTTTTTTACCGCAAGGCATATTTTTCTCTTTTATTTTTTATGAATTACAAATTTCAATTTCTGTGTTGGCTTTTTGCTGGTTGCCCATTCGGGCATATACATCAGCTAAAAGGCAGTGGGCTTCTTTATTATCGGGCTGTAATTGCAACACCTTTGTAAGCCTTTCAACGGCTTTATCATACTGATTGGTTCCCAAAGCGAGTCGTCCAAGTTGCAAAAGCACCGATGCATTTTCCGGGTATTGTCTGTTCAGTTCCAGGAGCATTAAGACGCCCTTCATGGGATTGTCCTGAACCGGAAAATCTACATAGCTGAGCGCAAGGTTTATTCGACTGCTTATATCCTCAGGATCAATCGACAAGGCACTTTCAAAAGCCTTGCGGCTCTCCTGGACGGCGTACTTCAGTTCATTCTCATCATCAAGCTGCTTTGCAGCTATTGCAAATGTTGTACCGCTTATGGCCCAAGACCCCGCGTCGCCTTGATTTTGTTCAGCTATCAATTTTGCATAATGGCCGGAAATCAATGCTTGAGACTCCTTGTAATACAGGGAGGCTAGTTGTTCCAGGCAATAAAGCTTCAGGCTGTCATTATTTGCAGATTCCAGGTGTTCTTCCAGGGATTTTATCTTACTGAATACTGCTCCCGGCAATCGGCTTTTGGCATCGCTAATCAGCCTGTTGATATTGATTATTTCAAGATTTTGTGCCCGGGACTTTACCAGGGCTTTCTGTTCTTTAGAACGCGTATCAAATCCTAAGTAGAGGATTAAAAACAAGCCTGCAAAAAGAGCTATTGAGATCCACTGTCCTTTGTTAAGACGCATAAGGGACCCTAGTCTTCTGGCAAGGCGTTTACATTATCTTTTACCTGGTCAACGAAGACCTTAGCCGGCTTGAACGAAGGGATATAGTGTTCAGGAATTTCGATAGCCACATTCTTTTTAATGTGTCTACCAATCTTCTTGGCACGCTTCTTTATAACGAAGGAGCCAAAGCCCCTGATGTATACATTTTCTCCTGATGAAAGCGATTCCTTCACCTCTTTAAAAAATTCCTCAAGGGATACCAATACATCTACTTTTGGCACTCCTGTTTTATCTGCAATGGTATTTACCAAATCGGCTTTTCTCATACCTTCATAATTTGTTGATTAATAAGCAATTATGCTGAGCCTAAACTAAATGGATGGCAAATTTCGGAAATTTTATCATTTAAGGAAACAATTATTCTTTTTTTTTGAGAAGATATTTTTGAGTTGCCTGAAAATGATAATTCTCTCAATGTCAGGAGAATATAAAATGGCACAGTCTTTTCTACATTTTATATGCATTAAGTGCATATTTGTGGCTCTTAATGACTCATTCTTTTGAATGAGGACATTTTCCTGTTACTAAATATTTATTTATATGATACTATCAATGACGGGGTTTGGTCAGGCCAATGTTGAGCTTGGATCCAATAATTTCAGGATCGAGATCAAGTCATTGAATGGTAAGACGACGGATATACGCTTTAAATCCATGGTGAACCTCAAGGAAAAGGAGCTCGAGCTGCGTAAGCTGATTCTTGACCACGGACAAAGAGGAAAATTTGATGTCAACCTTATCTCAGAGTCGGGTAGCGGGGTAGAGGATTATTACATCAATAAAGATTTGATGGCCAATTATTACCGGGAATTGTCTCTTTTTGCCCAAGAACATAAGCTTGAGCAGGGAGATATGCTGCAGTCCATAATGCGGTTGCCGAATATCATTCAGCTCACAGAGGGCGAAATTGATGAGAATGAATGGGCAGCTATCAGATCTATGTGTATAGAAGCCCTGGATAAGCTCAAGGCTTTCAGGAAAAAAGAAGGCCGAAGCCTCGAAAAGGACCTTTTAGAAAATCTGGAATTGATTGTTGGTCTTTTGAATCAGGTAGATAAATATGAAGATCAAAGAATAGAATCCCTGAAGAAAAGGATACGTAAAAACCTGGCTCAGCATATGTCTGGAGAAGGTGTTGATGAAAACAGGTTTGAGCAGGAGATTCTTTACTACCTCGAAAAACTCGACATCAATGAAGAAAAAGTGCGTTTGTTACAGCATTGCAGGTATTTTGAGGAGGAGGTAAAAAAGGATCAAAACCCCAAAGGCAAGAAGCTTTCATTTATATCACAGGAAATGGGTCGTGAGATCAACACCCTTGGTGCGAAAGCACAGCATACAGAAATTCAGCAAATAGTAGTGCAAATGAAGGACCACCTTGAAAAGGTAAAAGAACAGGTCCTAAATGTTTTATAAAATTACATGGCAGAAAAAGAGTTACATACAGATTATGATATGATTGTTTTTACCGCACCTTCTGGTGCAGGGAAAACAACGGTGGTAAAACATCTGCTTAATAAATACACTGAAAAGCTCGGGTTTTCAATTTCTGCTACGACCCGGGATAGAAGAGAGGGCGAGATTGACGGAAAGGATTATTATTTCCTTTCCGTCGAAGAATTCAGGGTTCTTATTGATGAAGACAAACTTATTGAGTGGGAAGAGGTCTACCCCGGCAAATATTATGGAACATTAAAAACGGAAGTCGGACGCATGCTCGAAACCGGCAAGAAATTGCTCTTCGATATTGATGTTATGGGTGCAGAGAGCATCAAAGAAAAATATGGCGACCGTTGCCTGGCTGTTTTTGTGAAGCCTCCTTCATTCAGCATACTTGTCAACAGACTTAGAGACCGGAATACGGAATCTCCTGAAAGTTTCAAAAACAGGATAAAGAAGGTTAAAAGGGAGATGACCCACGAACATTCTTTTGATTATGTGTTATTAAATGATGAGCTGGAGGACACGCTTAGGAATGCTGAAGAATTGATTAAAAATCATTTGAGCTGAGGAAGAATGATATTAGAAACTAAGACCACTGAGGGCATTACTATACGCATCGGATCTTATTATGAAAAGAATTCATCGAGGCCACTGCATCACTATTTTGCATTTTCCTATGTTGTTGAAATAGAGAATAACAGCGCCTTTGACGTTCAGCTCCTTACCCGCTATTGGCAAATCAAGGATTCCAACCTGGAAGTAAAGATTGTAGAAGGAGATGGGGTCATCGGGCAACAGCCCATCATACGCCCCGGCGAGATGCATAACTACTCTTCCTGGTCACCGCTAGCCACCCCGATAGGCAAAATGAGGGGATATTATACCATGAAGAGAATGATAGACGGCAGCACATTCAAAGCCTATATACCCGAATTTCAGCTCATAGCAGACTTCATCAACAATTAACACGTGAACATTTTGAGCTGAATATCTATTTTACGCAGGTATTCAGCAACACATTGTATCACGGATGCCTTCACTTATACAATTTGGCCCCAAAGGCTTGTACTGCGAAAAGGGCGGTTTTTATATCGACCCTTGGCAACCCGTTAATAAGGCACTCATAACCCATGCGCATTCAGACCATGCCAGACCGGGGCATAAAAACTATCTATGCCAGAGTGATTCAGTAGCTTTGCTCAAGCACAGACTTTCTTCCAATATCAAAGTACAGGGTCAATGTTTTGGTAAGCGCATCAATATAAATGGCGTAGACGTCAGCTTTCATCCCGCCGGGCATATTATAGGCTCAGCACAGATTAGGGTCAGTGACAGCCAGGAGGTATGGGTCATTTCCGGAGACTATAAGCTCGAACAGGACAAGCACATAGAGCCTTTTGAATTTATGAAGTGCGATTACTTTGTGACAGAGTCGACTTTTGGGCTTCCTGTGTTTCACTGGAAAGACCAGGAAGAGACCCTTCAGGAAATAAACAGCTGGTGGCACAACAACAGCAGTATTAAAAGGCCCAGCATCATATCAGCCTATTCACTTGGAAAAGCACAACGCGTTATAGAAAATGTAGAACAAAGTATAGGCCCAATACTTACGCATGGCTCAGTAGATGCCATTAATAAGGTACTTGTGGCATCGGGCATCAAATTGAGAAAGACCAAGAAGCTGGTGGAAGCAACAGAGGATGAAATATCCAGAGCTCTCATTGTGTGCCCCCCCGGAGCGATGGACTCTTCCTGGACGGCACGCATAAAAAATCACGCCGTAGCCTTCGCATCTGGCTGGATGAACCTTCGAGGTGCTCGCCGCCGCCGTGGGGTGGAAAAGGGATTTGTTTTATCAGACCATGCCGACTGGCCCGGACTGAACAAAGCTATAAGATATACCCAGGCGTCGAAGGTATTTGTCACGCATGGCTATACAGATATTTTTACAAAATGGCTCAACAGCCAGGGTATCAATGCTGAGACAGTCAAAACGCAATATACCGGTGAAACTGTTGATAACGAAAACGAAGATTAGTGAAAGATTTTGCCGAGTTATATTTGAATATTGATAGTACGACCAGTACAAACCGTAAAATCGATTATCTGTCTGCGTATTTTGAAAAGGCTGGGCAACGAGACAAACTTTGGGTCATGGCGCTTTTCAGCCATAAAAGGCCAAGGAGGACCGTCCAAATGAGATTGTTGCGTGAATGGGCTGCCGAGTATGCCGATATTCCATTATGGCTTTTTGAAGAAACATATCACATCGTAGGTGATCTCGCTGAAACTATAGCCAAACTTATACCACCGACAGAGCATAAGCTGGATAAGCCCCTCCATAAGTGGATAGAAGAATTATCGGAACTTAAGGATAAGGCAGACGAAGAAAAGAAAAGGTATATTCTGGAGGCATGGAAATCACAAGATAGTACGGAACGATTTTTATTTAATAAGATTATAACCGGGGGCTTCAGGGTGGGCGTCTCTCAAAAGACCATCGTCAAAGCTTTGTCCAATTATCTCAAAGAAGACCCTGCTCGTGTTGCCCATAAACTCATGGGAGACTGGACGCCGAATAATACCAGTTTTGAAGAATTGTTGATACATGCTGAGCCGGGAGATATTATATCAAAGCCATTCCCCTTTTATTTGGCTTATCCCTTGGAGGGAGAACCTGAAGACCTGGGACCAGTAGAGAACTGGACCGCTGAGTATAAATGGGATGGGATAAGAGCACAGCTTATAAAGAGAAAGGGCGAGTTGTTTCTATGGTCGAGAGGTGAAGAATTAATCACCCACCAATTTCCAGAGTTTACATCGCTGCTATCGCAGGAAGGAGATTTTGTAGTCGATGGAGAACTGATTGTCTGTAAAGATGACGCAATTCGAAATTTCCAGGATTTACAGAAAAGGCTAGGCCGAAAAAAGCCGGGAAAAAAAATTCTTGAAGAACATCCTGCTGCTTTGATCGTATATGATATAATGGAGTTAAATGGAAATGATTTACGCAATCAGGCACAATCAGAAAGGAGAGAAATATTAAAAAACTGGCATAGGAGCCTCGATTCAAATATGCCGATTCGCATGTCTCATGATTTGAAATTTAAATCATGGGATGACGCAAAAGAATTAAGGGCCGGAGCACGGGATAAAAAGGCCGAAGGTCTGATGTTGAAATCGAAACCAGGTCCATATAAGACCGGACGTAAAAAAGGAGATTGGTATAAATGGAAAATTGACCCTTTGATAATAGATGCTGTCATGATATATGCTCAAAGAGGCCATGGGAGACGAGCCAACTTATTTACTGACTTCACTTTTGCTTTGAAAGATGGTGACACATTGGTGCCATTCGCTAAGGCATACTCAGGACTTACCGATTCTGAATTCAGGGAAATATCAAGCTTTGTAAGAGCAAACACAATAGAACGTTTTGGACCAGTATGCAGTGTGCCTCCAGTTCAGGTTTTTGAAGTCGCCTTTGAAAATGTAGGTCTATCCAAGCGACATAAGTCAGGAGTAGCCGTTCGTTTTCCAAGAATATTAAGATGGCGTAAGGATAAGAAACCTGTGGACATCAACAGCCTTGACGACCTAAAGGCATTAATCAGATAGGTGAAAAAGAGAAAGGAGAACATATTGTTGAAAAAGGCACATGACTGGTTTGCTTCCAGGCAATGGGAAGTCTTTCCATTCCAGGAACAGACCTGGCGCGCTTTTCTGGATGGGAAATCTGGTATCGTCAATGCGCCTACAGGCAGTGGTAAGACTTATGCTCTTTTTTTTGGCTCCCTCTTTACCAGTTATAATGAGAAGCAAGCAGTAAAAGGACCCAGGATTATTTGGGTCAGTCCGATCCGGGCGTTAACAAAAGAAATTAAGATTTCTACAGAAAGAGCACTAGAGGCATTAGGCATTGACTGGAGAGTGGATGTCCGAAGTGGTGATACGAGTTCTGCTCAACGCAAAAGACAGTTTCAGAACCCACCCGAAGTATTGATAACAACCCCTGAAAGTCTTCATGTCATTCTAGCCACGAGGAATTACTCAAAATTTTATAGGAATGTTGATGCGATCATTTTTGATGAATGGCATGAATTGATGGGTTCAAAACGGGGTGTCCAATGTGAGCTTACGATATCAAGACTAAGAACGCTTAATGAAGATATTAAGGTCTGGGGCATTTCAGCGACGATAGGGAATCTGGAGGAAGCTGTCGATGTGCTCCTTGGCCCCGATTACAGCTTGAATGCTGTACTGATTAAAGCAGGAATTTTGAAAAAGATGGATGTGCTTTCGGTGTTTCCTGATGATGTGGAGTCCTACTCTTGGTCGGGACACCTTGGACTCAAGCTTGCCGATAAGCTGATTCCAATTATTAAGGAGAGCAAAACAACACTGATATTCACCAATACGAGGGCACAATCTGAAATCTGGTATCAACGCCTTTTGGAGCTTATGCCTGAATTGGCGGGAAACATGGCCATGCATCATGGCTCAATAAGCAGGGAATTACGTGACTGGGTTGAGGATGCCCTCTATGATGGCAGATTGAAACTGGTTGTGGCTACATCAAGTCTTGACCTTGGTGTTGATTTCAGACCAGTAGAAACCATCATCCAGGTAGGCAGTCCTAAAAGTGTTGCTCGATTCATGCAGCGTGCGGGAAGAAGTGGTCATGAGCCAGGGGCCTTGAGTAGAATTTATTTTCTACCTACCCACGCGCTGGAGTTGGTAGAAGCGGCAGCGCTAAGAGAGGCGGTTAAGATCAACAATATAGAATTACGTATTCCTTATATACGCTCTTGGGACGTACTCGTTCAATATTTAATGACTCTTGCCACTTCTGAAGGTTTCAAAGAGGATATTATTTACAAGGAAGTCAAATCCACACACTGTTTTGCGAGCATGCAGGAGGAAGAATGGCGTAGCATTCTAAGCTTTCTGGTAAATGGGTCTCAGTCACTTAGTGCCTATGATGAGTACCGGAAAGTTGTCTTCGAGGATGACATCTACAAAGTAATAGACAGAAGGATAGCGCAAAGGCACCGAATGAGCATAGGCACAATTACAAGCGAGGCCATGCTCAATATCAAGTATCTCAAAGGGGGGCGAATAGGTTCGGTTGAAGAGTGGTTTGTAAGTCACCTCAATGTAGGGGACAGTTTTTGGTTTGCAGGTAGGGCACTTGAGTTGGTCATGATAAAGGATATGAATGTCCTGGTCCGGAACAGCAAGAAAAAGACAAGGCGTATACCATCTTATCTTGGTGGCCGGGTTCCTCTAAGCTCTGAAATGTCCGAAGTGCTCAGGCAAAAACTTTATGACTACGGGAATGACCGTTATGATGACGAGGAATTATCACGCCTGCAACCTCTTCTCGAAATGCAAAGGCGAAAATCATATTTGCCGGCTCAGGATGAGTTCTTGATTGAATATTTCAAAAGCCGTGAAGGCTATCATTTGTTGATGTATCCTTTTGAGGGCCGCTATGTACATGAAGGAATGGGGGCTTTGTTGGCTCAAAGAATATCTTCGGAGATGCCAATAAGTTTTTCGATAGCTATGAATGATTATGGCTTCGAACTGTTATCCGACCAGGAGATAATACCGGAAGAAATTATTACAAAGGATCTGTTTAATGCCTCCAATTTAGCCACGGACATTCAAGCGAGTCTCAATGCCACAGAATTGGCCCGTCGCAGGTTCAGGGATATTTGCCGCATATCTGGACTTATTTTTCAGGGCTTTCCCGGAAAGGCGAAAAAAGACAGACACCTGCAGGCTTCCTCATCATTATTATTTGAAGTATTCAAGGACTATGAGCCGGGAAACTTGTTGTATTTGCAAACTTACGAGGAGGTAATGACTTTCCAGTTGGAAGAGGCGAGAATGCGCCGAGCATTAAAACGCATCCAGGGCCAGAAGTTTATGTTTAAACGACCAGCTAAGCCAACACCGTTTGCTTTTCCAATCATAGTAGATCGTCTGCGGGAAAAAATGAGCAGCGAAAAACTCGAGGATCGTATTCGAAAAATGACTATCCAGTATGAAAAATAATTACAGCTTTATAAAACCGGCAATGGTGGATTCAAGCCCACCTACATCAATCACCCTGATGAAATAATATCCCGCTTCCAGTTGCTGCAGGGATACAGCTCCTTTCAATATTTTTCCTGAAGAAATGGTCCTGCCTCGCGGATCAATAATTTGATAGCTGTCTGGACTGAAACCGGAATTCAAAGAACGCAGGTTCAAAATATCATTGGAAGGGTTCGGCCACAGGGTCAGCATATATTCACCTAGCAGTTCTTTTGTTGATGTTGTAGGGAATTCAGTCACAAAGGTATGGACTGTCTGATTGGTGACGACCGGATCGTTAAAGTCAAAATAAATTCTTGCCGTGTTGTTAATATCTGATTCCTCCGGAAGAGTTTCTTCCGTTTTTATTTCAAACTGAACAAAGCCTTTGTTGGCAATAGTGTCCTGTTCTTTTGAAGGAAGCATAATATTGTCAAAATAGATATGAAGGACCCTGTTCATGTCAATATAATGCCTGGTCACCTCGTGTGAAGACTGTAGAAGTTTGTAACTGGAAATATCGAAACCCTCATGCAATCGATCTTCGATACGGACATCAAAAGCGGTGTCGTTACCCAGGTTTTCAAATCGAATGGTGTACTTGAGTTCTTCTTCAAACAAACAGAGGTTGCGATCCCCCCTGAATGGTGTGCCATGTTTGTCATTTGGGTCATAGGCGCAACGTAAAGGAAAACAGTAATCCGAATAGGATTTGAGGTTGTTTCCACTTGATGGACTCAAGCAGAAAAGTTCTCCGGTGTATTCTCCTCCGGGCATTTTAAGAAGTAGCGATATTGTTTCTTTATCACCATGCTCTGCGAGGGACACATCCCAGGCTATATGGTATTCACTCACATCAGAAGGCTCCGGACCAGCAGACACAAAGCTCATCAGCGGGTCTTTATATATGGTGACCTGATCATCATATGGAGTGGTGCCTGTATTCTTTATGGTGATTCTAAAAGGAACGACCCGGTTGCATCGTTCGGGATTTAAAGAGCTGATATGTACGTCCGCGAGGCTAACGAGATTATCCGGAACGAGGCCGATGGCAGCCGGTACAATCCCGGCATTGGGAAAGACATCAACAAATAAATTGGGATTACTCATCGCCAGGTTCTGGTGAAGACCAATAAAGCGGTATCTCCCGGGTTCTACGACATACCTTTCATGAAACTGCTTTTCATTTCCTTGATGTATAGGCAGGGGGCTTAATTGTATATATTTTTCTCCAGTAGGTATGAGTGTTTCATCGCCATCTAAGACGGCATTGGCATTTTTATCCAGGAAGTAAGAAACTTCTATTATCTCGCCATTGCAAAGGGGATCGAATGCTGAGGCATCTTCCGGAACAACAATAAAGTCCGAAAAAACATCCCCCGTTGAGCTTGTTACATCAACGGCGTATCTGCCAGGCTCAATGACAAATATGGATTGACTGGTATCTCCGGTACTCCATTTAATGCTATAATCAGAGCCAAGGTCAGCACCCGGCTCGCCAATCGGTCTTCCGTCAAGAGGAATAAGTTCTGTCGTTCCAAACTCGGGATATGAGTTAAACCACTTAATAATAAAAGAAGTGTCTGAATAGGAAACATCCTCTGTTCCCCACACATCACCGTAGTTATCTGTACCACTTATTCCAAGGATGGAGCTGCAATTAACATTAAATCTCAAAGTTCCTGTTGGTCCGTCAATACCATAGCATGATGGCCATGTGCCAAAGCTGAAATCATCAAAGAAATACTCTCCTTGTTGGTTGCGATAAATGCGTGTGGTGCCGGTTATTTCTTCACCACAAAAATGGTCGTATGTCTTATACCTGTATTGGCCTGTATAGCTGTCGTTGTCTCCCAGGCAGACTGTTAAAATATCGGGTTCAGGACAGTCGTTGTTGACCAGATCGATAAAGATGGATTGGGCAGACAGGCTATTAAATGCAAGAGTGCAAAAACTAAGGACAAAAATGATGTATTTCATGGCTTTAATATAGCCATAATCAAATTATGTGGCTACTATTAAAATACAATTATTGGCGACAAAATCCAAGACTAGGCAAGGTTGACGTATACACTGGACACGTCATCATCCTGTTCAAGAAGATCTACCAGCTCGAGGACTTCATCTATCTGTTGGTCGGAAAGCTCCTTTGTTATTTTTGGTATTCTTTCCAACTCCGATTTTTCGACATTGATCTTTTGATTCTCCAATGCTTCCTGCATAGAACCAAAATCTTCAAAGGCCACATAAACCTTGTAAAAGTCCTTTTCCTCTATGGTATCTTCCTCCACTTCTTCAAGTCCATGGTCGATCAGGTTGAGTTCCAGTTCTTCAACATCTTCAACATCCTGTTTAAGGATATAAAAAACGCCTTTACGGTCAAAAAGGAAGTCATGCATGCCCTGGGTGCCCAGCGATCCACCTTTTTTTCTGAAATAAGACCTGACATTTGCAACTGTCCTTTGGGAGTTGTCGGTAGCTGTTTCCACGACAACAGCTACGCCATGTGGTGCCATACCTTCGTAGACGATTTCGTCATAGTTGGAGGTGTCTTTGTCAAGGGCCTTTTTGATCGCATTCTCGACCTTATCTTTTGGCATTTGCACTGCCTTGGCATTCTGGATGGCTCGTCGAAGAAGCACATTGGTATCAGGATCGGGTCCACCTTGCTTGACCGCAATAGTGATGTGTCGGCTCGCTTTTGAGAATTGCTTCGCCATTTTATCCCATCTTGCAAATTTTGTCGCTTTTCTATATTCAAAGGCACGTCCCATAGCTAGAATTTTATCTAACAAAAGTAAGGTGTGTAATATTTTTTTTCTAATCAAATTTTAATCAGAATGCAGAATTAATCTGTTTTATAAAATATTTCCTTTGCCGGGATTGATATAATTGCAAGGGGAGTATTTTTACGAAAGCTATGCAGAGCTTAATTATTCAGGGACAAGAACTTGAGCTGCTTGCCGAGAAGGCGTTATTGTGGTCAAAGCGGTCTGCTTTGATTATTGCCGACGTGCATCTGGGTAAGATAACGCACTTCAGGAAATCTGGAATGCCCATACCCCGGCAGGCAGAATTGGAAAATTATGAAAGATTATCAAGTCTGATTTTGAATAGAGGTGTCAAGCGTGTACTCATTCTGGGGGATCTCTTCCACAGCAGACTCAATTCTGAGTGGGATCGTTTTGTGCGATTTCTGAAAGATTTTCAGGAGGTAGGATTTGAACTCGTTCATGGAAATCATGATATTTTACCGGACTCGGCCTATCAACATGCAAACCTTCTTCTGCATGGCGAAACCCACCGTGAAGGACCCTTCATATTTTCACACCATCCGCTGGAGAACTTCGAGGCATACAACATATATGGACATATACACCCTGGGGTCATAATGAGTGGTGTGGGAAGACAAAGCCTCAGGTTGCCGTGTTTTCATTTTATGTCAGACGCTGCCGTATTGCCGGCATTTGGAAGTTTTACAGGCTTGCATATAATAAAGGCGAAGGCATCGGATCAGGTCTTCGTAATCAGCGACCAATCAATCATAGCTGTTCGCTGAAGCGGTACATTAATTTTTGCTAAGTTTGTATCTCATCTAAATCAACGCGTGTCCGAGGAACATGACATATTTGAAAAGGAGTTGTTACCCCATATAAACGCCCTTAAAACCTTTGCCTTTCACCTGACTTATGACGATGAAGAGGCCAATGATTTGGTTCAGGAAACCTATATGAAAGCCCATAGGTTTATAGATCGTTACATTCAAGGAACTAATGCGAAAGCTTGGTTGTTTAAAATCTTAAAAAACGCTTACATAAACCACTACAGAAAGCGGAGTAAGCAACCGACCAGAGTTGATTTCGAAGATGTTATCAACTACCACGACACCGACGAAAACCTTGGTCAGGGATACCTTGATCTAAGAGAGGAGTTGTTTTCCAATATGATGGGCGATGAGGTGACAAATGCGATCAATTCGTTACCTATCGATTTCAGAACTGTGGTCCTTCTGTGTGATGTGGAGGGATTTACATATGAAGAAATTTCCAAGATTATTGATGTTCCCATTGGCACCGTCCGCTCAAGACTTTTCAGGGCTAGAAATATGCTTAAGGAGAAATTGAAATCCTACGCAGAGTCAAGGGGATATAAGGACAAAAGAAGCCAGAATAAGACGGACCGGACCAGCAAGTTCGGATCTGAACAAGAATAAGATTTGAACCGCTATTTGACACTTATTTTACCAAAATATGTTTTAAAAAAAGACAAACATGGGAAATCTTCACAACAACATGGATGAGATTCAAAAAAGGGTAACACTATACTTTGACAATGCCCTGGGAGAGAGGGAGAGAAACGAGTTGCTGGAGCAGGTGAATCAGGATCCAAAATGTTCGAAGATTTTCAACAAGGAAAAAAACTTCCGAGCGTTCATAAAAGACAAGGTCAAGCGTCCCGATGTCTCATCAGATCTTATCCAAAACATAATGAACAAGATTCGCATCTAGCTTTTCTTCACATTATTAATTCATAATTATTTTCAAGCGCACTATACGTGCCTAAACTCTTGCCATGCTAGAAAAACTAGAATCCATTTATAATCATTATCTCAGTATTCAAGAAAAACTTTCTGATCCGGAAGTGATCAGCGATATGAAGCGTTTTTCCAAGCTCAATAAGGAATACAAGAGCCTGGAGGAGATTGTTGAAGCCTACAAAAAGTACAAGCACACACTGGAATCTATTGAAAGTGCTCGAAGCATGGTGAAAGATCCGGACCCCGATATGCAGGCAATGGCAAAGGAAGAGTTGGAGGAACTGGAACCACAGCAAGAAAAGATGGAGAAAGAGCTTACGATTCTCCTCATACCGAAAGACCCAGATGACTGCCTGGACGTAGTCATTGAAATACGATCGGGAACCGGAGGAGATGAAGCCAGTATATTTGCCGGTGATCTTTTCAGGATGTACAGTAAGTTTTTTGAATCACAGAAGTGGAAGACAGAAATTCTCTCCATCAATGAGGGTACTGCTGGCGGGTACAATAAGGTCGTATTTGAAGTGTATGGGGATGATGTCTATGGTAAAATGAAGTTTGAGTCCGGAGCACACAGGGTACAACGCGTTCCAAAGACAGAGTCTCAGGGTCGCGTGCATACCTCTGCGGCGACTGTTGTCGTTATGCCAAAATTCGAACTGGAAGATATCGATATCCGAAAAGATGATTTAAAGGTAGACACGTTCAGGTCCAGTGGCGCAGGGGGACAGCACGTTAACAAAACAGAATCCGGTGTTCGGTTCACACACATCCCTACAGGCATTGTATCCGAGAGTACAGATTCCAGGTCCCAGCATAAAAACAGAGAAATAGCCCTCCAAAAGCTTTATCAGAGAATTAAAGATGCGCAGCGTGAGAAAGCAGCCGCTGAACAAAAGCAAAAAAGACAAAGCCTTGTAGGTACCGGGGACAGGTCTGATAAAATAAGAACCTATAACTACCCACAAAACAGGGTTACAGACCATAGAATTAATCTGACACTGTATAGTCTTGAAAAGATAATGGACGGTCAGATTGATGAGATCATCGAAAAACTTCAGGTCGCAGAAAACGCGGATAAAATGGTTGAGGCCTAGGATCCAATGGTAAAGCTAATTGAAATCGAAATTGTATATGGCTTATCAGAGTCGTCTCTGAAAATAAATTCACTATTGTTATCCAGTTCTGACAGGCTGTAATCAACAGCATTATTGGTCACATCCAGTAAGCCATATTCGTAGCGGGCGCCTATATAAAATTGACCATTTACAAAATAGTTAAGTCCGCCTATCAGGTGTGCATTAAAACCATTCAAGCGATTGCCTCTTTGGCGTTGTTCTGTTGTAAAGTCGTAATACGCACCAATAATCTTTGGAACAGTCACCTGTTCGCCGTCGACAAGGATTATGATGTTTTCATTATTAAAGGTGTTGTATTCGCCAGCCCCATCTGACCCATAGCCATGATCAAGAGACTGGATGAATCGGATTTCATCCGGACGATCTTTACTGACAAATTCGACATTTCCCCGGGCTGAAGGCCCGACAAGAAAGTCAAGAGAGGCACCAGCAAGAAATTCAAATTTTTTGATCGGTTTATAATGAACTGTCAGGGGAATTGAAAGATAGCCGGCAGTAATATCCATCTCAAGGTCTTTCTTGCCGGTTTCGATGAATGTCTCCAGGTTGGCTGGTGCAATGGGGTCAATTATAAGGTAACTAAGGCTGTCCAGGAAATTTTGTTTACTGCCGCGTTGCGTATACAACAATTCACCTTTGAAGCCTATGGGAAAGTCAGGCAGCTTGTACATATAGCTGATGCCAAAGTGGAAGCCATTGCTTATGCCGTAACTTTCTCCAGGCTCTAGTGGTCCACTGTACTTACTGTAATTAAGTCCCGTTCGAACACCTACTTTGTGTTGGGAAAACAAGCTTACGGAAAAGCACATCAGGAAAAGGAGAATCAGATTCTTCAAAATTTTAAATTTTGCCCCGAAAATAGAGATATTTTTACTTTGCATATCCAATACGTAAAACTCCGCTTTTAGATGGCACGAAGGAACAAATTGCTGAAGTTTACAGAATTATTAACATTTCCGAATGTTTATGAAAACTTTGATCCCGACACGGATGACCTGGTCCACTATAGTGATAGTCATGTTAAAATGGCTTCGAAGTGGCATTCGGATCATTTCAAAAACCAAAATCCCATCTGCCTGGAATTGGCATGCGGGCGAGGGGAGTATACACTCGATCTGGCACGCAGGTATCCTGAAAAAAACTTTATCGGAGTAGATATCAAGGGAGCGCGGATCTGGAAAGGAGCAAGCATAGCTTTAAAGGAAGGGCTTGTTAATGTTGCTTTCTTAAGAACCAAGATTGAGTTTATCACACAATTTTTGGGAAAAGATGAAGTTGATGAAATATGGATAACCTTTCCAGATCCATTTTTAAAGTCCAGCAAATACAACAGAAGATTGACTTCACCGGTATTTTTGGACAGGTACGCTCAATTGCTTAAGCCGGGAGCACCTATACATCTGAAAACAGATTCTGATGAATTGTTTGAGCATACGCTGGAAGTTTTGCAGGAGCAAGGCATTAAGCCGCAGGTGGTAAATGACGATATATATTCCGGTAAGCTGCCGCACCCCGACCTGGACATCCCCACCTATTATGAGAGGATGCACCTTCAGAAGGGTAAGACCATTAAGTATATACGCTTCGAACTTAATTATTCTCTTCGGCAGGATTAAAGTGGTTCCAGCCCTGGGCTTTTAAAGGGTGGATGTTACCTCCCGTGGTGTGCAACGTAATACCATCTTTCCTGTCGGTGATCTCACCGATAATGTATACAGAGGGCATCAGGCGTATTTTTTCGAGGTCTTTTTCATCTACAGTAAAAAGCAGTTCGTAATCTTCTCCACCATTTAGTGCTGTGGTAACCGGATCTAGTTGAAACTTGATCGCCATCAGCTGTGCTTCCTGCTTGATGGGAATTTTACCTTCTTCGAGATATGCGCCCACATTCGACTCTTTGCAGATGTGCATGAGGTCGGACGCAAGGCCATCAGAAATGTCAATCATAGCGCTTGGCTTGAGCTCAGACTTCAGGAAATAATCTATAATGTCTTTTCGTGCTTCCGGCTTTAGTTGTCGTTCCAGAAGATATTTCTGGTTTTCAAGATCGGGTTGTATGCCTGGATTGTTGAGATAGAGCTGTTTTTCTCGCTCTAATATCTGGAGACCGAGGTATGCAGCGCCAAGGTCACCACTTATACAGACGATGTCTCCCTTTTTGGCTCCGGAACGGTAGACGACCTTGTCCTTTTTGGCTTTTCCGATGGCTGTTATGCTGATTGTAAGTCCTTTTGGCGAAGAAGTTGTATCTCCTCCCACAAGGTCAACATTATAAATTCGGCAAGCTTCGTGGATTCCCTTATACAGCTCCTCTAATGCCTCAACTGAAAACTTACTTGAGAGGGCTATGGAAACGGTGATTTGCTCAGCTTGAGCATTCATCGCATAGATGTCAGAGAGATTTACAATTACGGACTTGTATCCAAGATGCTTGAGGGGAGTATACATTAGGTCAAAATGTATGCCTTCTACCAGCAGGTCAGTCGACACCAGGACGCAGGAGTCCCCACAATCAATCACCGCAGCATCATCGCCTATACCCTTTACGGTAGATTTGTGTTGCGGAATGAAGTCTTTGGTGAGGTGATCAATAAGACCGAATTCCCCCAAGGTATTTACATCTGTAAACTTAGTATTAAATTCCTCCATGAATTGGCAATTTTAAGGTGTCAGCAACGAGATCCCAAAGATGTATATTTTTAGGCAAAGCTGCTGTATAATTTAGGGTGTCTTCGTTTTCATCCTTCATACTCAGGCGTAATGCATGCAGGAAAATAAATGATTCGCCACTCCTTCTTTTAGCGCCATATTTCAAATCACATTTTACAGGATGTCCTAAATGTGATAACTGAGCACGGATTTGATGGAATCGACCACTGTGTATGGTGACCTGTATCAATGTATATCGATCGAGCTGTAGGAGTGTTTTGAAATGAGCCGTCATTTCCTTATCGCCGGCTGATGCTTGGTTTTTAATACGGCACCTTGCAGCTCTTTTATCATGAAAGCCGTAGTGGCTTTCTGATCGATCTATGTCGAGGATGCCTTCAACCAGGGCGAGGTATTTTTTCTCGACTTTTTTATTTAATTGCAGGTTTAAGAAATGTTTATTGAAGTGTGTATCGGATGCGAACAATGTCAAGCCACTTACCGGTCTGTCAAGGCGCGTCAGGATATGGAGAGGCTTTCCAAAGTGATCATTCAAAAGGCTTGTAAGGTCTAGCTCCTTCGCATCTCTGCTTTTTTGAGAGAGCATACCCCCCGGCTTGTTTACAACAAGAAATTTGTCGTTTGAGTGGATTATTAGAGATGACACATCAGGCATGCTCGAGCTTAGTCTATTTCTTCATAATCTGTATACTCCTCCTCATCAGCTTGGAGCTGATCATTGCGTCCTTCCTGTAGGAATTTAGGTACAAAAAGTCTGTAGGCAAAGTAGATCAGGACACCACATATAAGCAGTTTATTCATATTTTAAAATCTTGAGTTGTTGGGTAAATTTATTGAATTAAAATGTAAACCGGTTTATATAATTTGAGCTTAGGATTAAGATATCTCCGATTAATGCCTTAGGTCTGATATTGATTTTAATACCCTTTTATACTTTATCGCCTGTTAAGTTTTAGCGGGGGTTTTTACATCCATTTCTTTTTGCTGCTCTCCACTTTATATAAAAGGTAGTTCTTCATGCTGTAGGCATCATGCCTTTTTATGTCGGGAACAGTCAGCACACCAGAGGCAGTATGCAGCTCAACCGTGGAAAGGCCACGTCTTCTTTGAAAAGGAGTTTCTTTCAAATGTATATTTTGAATTTTATGATTCTCGACTACTTGTCTTGAGCGGCCAAAGACCCCTGCATCCAATCTGAATATATTACTCCCCCAGGCATATCGTTTCTTCTTATAGGCCAGATAAGAAGCATATATGGCCAGGCTGTAAAGCAGGAGACTTATTACAAGGGTATCAATTTTGTTGTTGTATACAAAAAAGATAGTCAATGCAATCATGAGGCTTGTCCAGTAGAAAAGTCTCTTGTACAGGAAATAGAAATCGACACCCTTCATTTTCAGTGATCGACTTTCATTATGGTTCTTTTTGAGGAGATAGGCTTCGGCTTCAAAAAGATTTTCTTTAGAAAGTCCAATGCTTTTTATAGATTTTGCCTCCGAGGCTTGAGCACTTGAAGCCTGTTTAAAAACCAGCTCATATATACCCGCCCATGACTGGAGAAGGTTTTGAGAGGATTTTAGGATTTGTACTTTTTCGTCTTTAGCGGCCCGCTCATTTTTGTTGAGCAGCCCGGATACGACCACAAAACCATGCCCCTTTCTGTACATTTTTAAATCGTAGTAGTTCAATACTGTTCGTACCATTGAAATCGTAAAAGCAATGATGCTGAAGAGAATAACGAGAACAATAACGATAGCCATGCTTTGAACAAGCTGTTGTGCTACCGGCATATATTGTTCTCCTTTTTCAATCAGGTCGACGCCAAAGTCTTCCAGGCTGTCCCAGATATAAAACAGAAAAAAAACAATTATCCCTCCCGAACGAATATGGTTTTCTGTGATGCCTACTTTCAATAGCTGCCCGATGCTTAATCCAAAGATCTGTTTTCTGGAATCTACAGGTGTTGTCTTATTCTCGGAGATATCCAGACTTTTCTTTTTCGAATTTATTGACTGTAAAATAAGCTCACTCAACTGTGATGCCATATCCCTGTTGAGAGCATACAGCTGCAGCTCATTGCCAGTGCTTCCCGCGGTGTCCATGTTCAGTTTAACCACAGAAAACAATCGGTGTATAAGGTTTTGTTCGAAGTTGACCGATTGAATTCTATCGAAGGGAATTTCAAGAGTTGATCGCTTAAGAACCCCCTTTTTGACGATCAGCTTATCTTTTTCCAGATAGAAGTAATATCTGAAAAAAGCAAGGATACTATATGCGGCACCAATGACGGCAATTGTTATAATCGGATAAAGAAACCACCCTGACTTATCGAGCTTTCCCTGCAGGAGAATGATGACTGCAACAGGTAACAGTTGCCGTATGATAACGCGGTATAAGCGATACATAATAATCAGTATCGCCGCATAAGACTGCCTGGTGGGTTGGCTCAGGTCAAATGACTTACTCTTCTTCATCAAGAGCTGTTTTTGCTACTATGAATTGCTTGAGTCGCGCAGATTGTTCTGGCCTTAGGCCGGGGATCGTAATGTCACTGCTACTGCCGCCCGCTGTAAATATTTTCAGTTTGGAAAGATTGAATTGACGCTCCAGAACACCCTGATCAATCTGTATGTGTTGTACCCGGTTAAAGGGCGCCGTAACCATATGGCGCCACAGCCAGCCCGACTTGTAGATAATATCTTTTTCGCGCAAGGCAAATGCTTTATGAGGGAACGACTTTACTGTACTGTAAAAACTCCAGGCTATCCTTATACTTGCTATGGTCAGAATACTGTACAGCGCTGTTGAAGGCAAAGCAAAGGGCTTGAATATAAAATAGGCGGAAAGAATTACTGTGAGAATAATGTTGGATAAGCTGATGTAAAGAAGAAGAATTTTCAAGTAGTCTTTTTCAATCGGCACAAAGCATATGTCTTCAACACGTGGAAGATCAATACTGTTTAATTGTTCGTTGCTGAAAGAACTCATTCGATCTCTTTGTTAAGTTTTGAAATTATTGACAAACACGCTTTGAGATTGTATACTTTTTCTTTAACCATTATCAGGTATTTATTGGACTGCTTGAGACTAAGACCTTTTTCGTGCCCGCGTGTTGAAATATAGGACAATAATTTTTTAAACACCGCGCTCTCGTAAAAACTGGATTGCGGATTACCCACAAAATATGATCTCATTTTTCCATTTTTTAGTGAAAGGCGTTCTATACCCATCTTCTTGCAGGCCCACCGGAGTCTGATGCCATGAAACAATTCTTCAACCTGTCTGGGGTAAGGGCCAAATTTGTCTTTCAATTTAGCTTTTAATGCATCAAGCTCCTCTTCTTTTTCGATATTACCCATCTCTGTATAGATGGATAAGCGTTCCTGTATAAGGTTGATATATTCGTCCGGGATAAGCATTTCCACATCGGTATCTATTTCTACCTCTGACACATATTCCCTTTTCTTCTCTATCTCTTCCTTGAAAAGATCTTTGAATTCGTTTTCCTTTAGTTCATGAATCGCTTCTTCAAGTATTTTCTGATATGTTTCATACCCTATGTCGGCAATAAATCCGCTTTGTTCTCCACCCAAAAGATTCCCTGCTCCCCGTATATCCAGGTCTTTCATGGCGATATGGAAACCGCTGCCCAGGTCGGAGAACTCCTCTACTGTTTTGAGGCGCTTTCGGGCATCGCTGGTCAAACTCGATAAAGGGGGTGTAAACAGATAACAATATGCTTTTTTATTTGATCGACCCACACGTCCCCGGAGTTGGTGAAGATCGCTCAGTCCAAACTGATGGGCATTATTCAAAATCATGGTATTGGCATTCGGGATATCCAGGCCTGTTTCAATGATGTTGGTGCATACCAGGACATCAAATTTTCCATCTATAAAATCGATAAGCGTTTTTTCAAGCACTTTGGCGTCCATTTGGCCATGAGCCATTGCTATTTCCATATCAGGGCACAGGCGTTTTATCATGGCCGTTATGTCGGGCAGGGATTTCACACGGTTGTGTACAAAGAAAACCTGGCCTCCCCGCATAAATTCATAGTAAATGGATTCCTTTATCAAATTGTCACTGAATGTGCGCCTTTCGGTGTGTATCGGCTGGCGATTGGGGGGTGGTGTTTTTATCAAAGACAGGTCGCGTGCGGCCATCAGTGAAAACTGCAAGGTTCTCGGAATGGGTGTTGCCGTCAGGGTTAGCGTATCTACATTGACTTTTATTTTCCGCAGCTTTTCTTTTGCTGCCACGCCAAATTTCTGTTCTTCATCAATGATCAGCAAACCCAGGTCCTTGAATTTGATTTTTTTACCCAAAAGAGCATGAGTGCCGATTATGAGATCCAGCTTTCCTTCCTCCAACTTGGCGAGGATCGCATTCTTTTCTCTGGTTGTCCTGAATCGATTAATAAAGTCTAGGTCAACACCGAATTCTTCCAGTCTCGATTTAAAGGTCTTGTAGTGTTGCAGAGCCAGAATGGTTGTAGGAACAAGAATAGCGACTTGCTTGCCTCCCAGAACGGCTTTGAAGGCGGCACGTACAGCAATCTCTGTTTTCCCGAACCCAACGTCCCCACAGACGAGGCGATCCATAGGATATTCTTTTTGCATATCTTCTTTGACAGCGACACTGGCATCGTATTGATCCGGGGTGTCCTCGTACATAAAAGAGGCTTCCAGCTCATTTTGCAGATAGCCATCCTCCGGAAAAGAAAAGCCCTTTGAAGCCTTTCTTTTTGCATAGATCTTGATTAACTCTTTGGCAATATCCTTTATCTTTCTCTTGGTCTTTCGGCGCAGGTTTTTCCAGGCCTCTCCGCCTATTTTAGACAGCTTGGGGGCGCTCCCGTCTTTTCCGATATAACGGGAAATCTTGTGCAGGGAATTTATACCTACATACAGCACATCATTATTCAGATATATCAATCTTACGGATTCCTGTTCATGTCCGTTAATGTTAATTTTTTCCAGGCCGGAATATTTTCCAATACCATGGTCAATGTGCGTTACATAATCTCCGGGCCTAAGCTCTTTGATCATGCGCAGATTCATCGCCTGCTCCTTGGTAAATCCTTTATTCAGGCGATAGCGGTGGAACCTTTCAAAAATCTGGTGGTCCGTATAGCAGGCTACCTTGAGTTGGTCATCGATAAAGCCTGAATGGATGCCTTTCAAAATGGGATGGAAGTCTATGTCTGATTTAAGGTCTTCAAAGATGTTATAAAAACGTTCAATCTGCCTGTTGTTATCTGTAAACATATAACAATCAACACCACCGGAAATATTATTCTTTAGGTCTTCAATGAGCATGTTGAAGTTCTTGTTGAAGCTTGGCTGCGGCTTGCCTGAGAATTTTATTTCTTTATCAAAGGCCAAACCATGCTCATTGTCCTTCAATAAAAGGACATTGTATGCGCTGAGCTCCTTTATTATCTGGGAAGAATAAACGAAAGACTTCTCATTCAAAATCCGCTTGAGTCCTTCATCTTCAGTATGGTTAACATGCCCTGCGAATTCAATAGCTCTTTTTTCACAATTCTCTATTTTTTCAATGAGCAGGTTGACATCCTTAATCCACACACATGTGTTTTTATCGAAAATCCTGAACAGGGAAACCTTGTGACTCTCTCCAAACTGATTACTTATGTTTGGAATGATCGATACCCGAGATATGTTTTTCAAGCTTAACTGACTTGTGGGATTAAACAATCGGATACTTTCAACCTCATCATCAAAGAGTTCAACGCGGTAGGGCCACTCGTTTCCAAAGGAAAATATATCAATAATGCCACCACGGATAGAAAACTGGCCGGGCTCATAGACGAAATCAGTTCGAATAAAGCCATATTCCACTAGCAATTCGATCATTGTATCAACATCGAGGCTTTCAGATTTTTCTATAATGATCTTTTTATCATCAAGAATAGAGGGGTCAACCACTTTTTCAAAAATGGCTTCGGGGTAACTGACCAGAATCTCTCTCTTATGATAATTTGAGTGGATTTTATTTACAGACTCTGTTCGGACTAGCACATTGTTATTGTCGAGCTCTTCGAACATGGCTGGTCTTCTAAAAGAGTCCGGGAAGAAAAGTACGGATTGTGATTCTATCAGCTGATCAAGGGTGTTTTGTATATATGCCGCCTCCTCCTTGTCTGATGCCAGAATGATATGGGAGAAGTCTGTTAGTTTAAAAAGTGCCGCCAGGACAAAACATTCCTGCGCGCCTGCCATTCCTGATAATAGTAAACGTGAGGGCTTATCTGTACTCAGCCCGGAAATAATATCAGCAGCACCTCCCGAGTTTTTGTATTTCTCAAGAAGACCTTCGTAGTTGCCCAAATCGACTTAAATCTAAATCCTGTCTAATTTACAGTTGTATGGAGAAATAGTTCATTTCCTTATGCCCAACGCATAGCGTAGACAAATGAAGTAAACAGGAATGGTAATGTTACCCAAAACCATTCTGGTAAAATGATAAGAAATGCTACAAGGGCCAACAGTGAAATGAAGAACCCTATCCAGTATTTTGAGGTAGAATTAGTATCAGCGCGCATCGTTATAAATTGTGCCGCAAATTTAAGATAAAGTTTGAAATTTATCTTTTCTTGAATGCTGAATCTGAAATCATAGAATTGGTATTACCTGGAAGAATATATCCTGCCAAACTTCTGCTGTTTGGTGAATACTCTGTCCTTGAGGGGGCTTCTGCCATTGCATTTCCTCTGGATACTTATTCTGGCAAATGGGGTAAAGGGTCCTTATCTGCGGGTGCTCAGGACTTTTTTAAGTTTTTGAAAAGCTTTGATTTTCTCGATGCAGCTAAAATAGATTGGTTTTTGGATCAGGATTTCACTTTTGTCAGCACGATTCCCGTGGGTTATGGCTTGGGAAGTTCTGGTGCGCTTTCGGCAGCATGTTTTGACGCATTCAAGAATACCGAGCCCGAATCTCCAGAATTATTGCAAAGTAAGCTGGCGGGCATAGAGAGTTATTTTCATGGGCAAAGCTCTGGCCTAGACCCTTTGTGCAGCTATTTAGATAGTTGTATTATTAAAACATCCGATTCTGTTTCTGTAAGAAAATCAGTGTCCCTGCCAGGGGATTTATTTCTGATTGATTCGGGCAGGAGCAGATCAACAGCAGTTTTGGTTGAGCTCTTCAAACAAAAACTCGAAGATGAAAACTTTGAAAAGGCAGTCCTATCACTAAAAACACTTGGTGACAGAGCTATCGATGCTTTGATAAATGATGATTTTGCGCTGTTTAAAAGTTGTTTTCTGGAGATTAGCAAGCTACAGCTTATGCACTTCAAAGAAATGATAATTACAGACATAGAAGGCCTGTGGAAAGAGGGCTTGGCATCAGGGGATTATTTTATAAAACTAAGTGGAGCCGGCGGTGGAGGATTCTATCTTGGATACGGAAGGCCTGAACTGAATAAAAACATTATAAAAATCTCTTAGGGAATTATTTTCTTGAGTTCTGTAAAACGGGCAGTCATCTCGCGTAAAAGATCACCGGACAAAAGGCGTGACTTAAAAAAGCATTGATTTCAGGGCGAACACCCCGCGTATCGGGCAAGCTTTCTGTCAAGACTAGGCCATCAAAGAGAGTTGCATACAATCCTATATAATAGTTATTATTTTGGGTCCCTGCTTCAGAGCGAATGTAAACACCATTGTACAAGCAAGGGTCTCTGGCTTGCTGCGCTTCGTCAAGGTATGAGTTTTGAGCAGGAGCCACATATAAAGATGGCGACAAACATTAAGATACGGACCAGACCCATATCGGACTTAAACACCACACCTGTGGCCTATATTTCACGAGCTGGATCAAACGATTCAAGGTAGTCGGCGACCTTCCTGAGGAAAGAACCTCCCAGGAAGCCATCAACGACACGGTGATCATAGGATAATGACAAGTACATCATTTGTCTTACAGCTATGACATCTCCGTATTCTGTTTCAAGCACGGCAGGTTTTTTTCTGATAGCGCCAGTAGCCATGATAGCGACCTGAGGCTGATTTATAATTGGCGTGCCCATGACGTTTCCAAAGGTGCCCACATTTGTTATTGTGAATGTGCCATCTTGTATTTCTTCAGGCTTCAGTTTGTTTTCTCTCGCTCTTCGTGCCAGATCGTTGACCGATTTAGTGAGGCCGGGGAGGTTAAGGAAATCAGCATTTTTGATAACCGGCACTATCAGGTTGCCAGATGGTAGTGCGGCAGCCATACCAACATTGATGTTTTTCTTGACGATGAGATTTTTACCATCTACAGAAATATTGATCATTGGAAAGTCCTTAATGGCTTTCACTACAGCTTCGACAAAGATGGGCGTATAGGTGATTTTCTCTCCATACTTTTTTATATACTCTGCTTTAGTGTTTTCTCTCCATTTAACGAGGTTGGTAACATCCGCTTCCACAAAAGATGTCACGTGCGGAGAAGTGTGCTTAGACATGACCATATGGTCTGCTATCAACTTCCGCATCCTGTCCATTTCTACGATTTCATGATCACCACTAATGCTTTTTACTGCTGTTGCTGAAGTTGAGCTGACTGTTTCTTTAGCTTGCGGACTTGGTGTTGGCTCGAGCGCGGCGGCTTTCGAGTGACCGTTTACGGGAGCAGTTGAACGCGTTTCTAGGTAATACAGAATATCTTTTTTTGTAACTCGACCATTTGAACCCGTTCCGGCTATCAGCTCCAACTCGGCCATGGCCATATTTTCCTTTTTGGCTATGCTTTTGACCAAGGGGCTATAAAACCTGCCTGAGGAACTGCTTGAGTAATCGGCAGATACACGTACTGCCTGACGGCTTGGAGCAGACTCGGCCTTTATTTCGACGGGTTTTGGTTTTGTTGTTTCTTCTGTCTTTGAATCGAGATCAGAGGTATGGCCGTTCGATGATGGTTCCTCACCTTCGGTATTGATAATGGCGATGACCTTTCCAACTTCCACGACATCATCTTCATTGAACCGAATTTCAGCGATTGTTCCATCTACTGGAGAGGGTATTTCCGAATCCACCTTGTCAGTAGCAATTTCGAGAATGGTTTCATCTTCCGTGACGCTATCACCAACATTTTTTACCCACTTGAGGATAGTGGCTTCCATGATGCTTTCCCCCATTTTGGGCATTACTAACTCGAATTTGGCCATTTTCATTTGATTTAGGATGTAAAGTTAAGCCAATTATAGTTCAGTTAAAAACAATCTGAGACTATTCATAGCTGCTACTGAGGTATACTCAATATTTTTTAATCTGTCTTTTGAAAGCTGTAGTTTCCGTGTTTTCTTCTTCTCTTTATTTCCCCAGGCCAGCCATATTGTACCTACAGGTTTTTCGACACTGCCGCCACCAGGTCCTGCAATTCCAGAAACCGACACGCCAATAGCAGCTCCTGTTGCCTTGAGGACTCCATCAAGCATTTCCAGAACCGTTTCCTCACTGACGGCTCCATGTACTTTTAATGTTTGGGCTTTCACGCCAAGGAGATTTTTTTTCATATCATTGGAATAGCTCACTATGCTGCCAAGGAAGTAGCTTGAAGAACCGGATATACTGGTGATGCGGTGCGCCAGAAAGCCCCCTGTGCAAGATTCTGCTGTGGCCAGGCTAAGTCCTGTCTTTTCAAAGTCCCGCTTCAATGCTTCTTCAAGAATGATGTTGTCATAGCCGTATACTTTTATCCCGAGGCGTTCACTGATGCGATCCACAAAGCCATCCAGTTGATTTGAATATGCATTGGCTTCTTTTGTAGTAAGTCTCAATTTGACATGTCCAAGGCTGGGAAGATAAGCCAAGGAGATTTGCCTGGGGAGTTCATCTATTATATCCGAAATGAGCTCCACAAGTCTGGTTTCCCCTACACCGGCTGTTCGTATGGTACGGTAGTAAATACTGTCCAGTGAGGGAATGTTTTCTTTCAGCTCTGGCAACAATGCTTCGCTGAAAATATGTTTCATCTCATAGGGCACTCCTGGCATGGAAACGATCCATTGGCTGCCTTCTTTGAATAGCATACCCGGGGCGGTACCCATATTGTTCTTGAGCGTTACAATGTCAGAAGGCATGTAGCATTGCTGCCTGTGCAGCTCGGTCACGGGTATGCCAAGCTTATTGAAATAGGCGCAGATTTTATCGAAGAGTTCCTGGTCAAAAACCATATTGCGTTTGAAGTATTGAGCCAGGCTTTTCTTTGTGATGTCATCTTTGGTCGGTCCGAGGCCACCGGTTAATAAAACAATATCTGATATTGCCAGGCATTCATCCAGGGCGGATGAGATTGCTGGATCATCATCGGAAATAGACATCATTCTTACGACATCAATACCTAGATTCGTGAGTTGCTGACTTAGCCAGACACTGTTGCTGTCGATGATTTGTCCAATCAATATTTCGTCACCAATGGTAACTATGCAAGCTTTCATTCCAGGACTAATTCTATTTCGTGATTGTTATAGCTGCGTATGCCGTATAATGATTCAACAATCAACTTGCCTTCAGTGTTTACGCCGCGAATAAATCCTTTGAAGCATACGTTTTGTAGATCCTTGAAGCTGTGTTCTTCGTTTAATCCCCAGAGAGCCTGAATGTAATTCGCTTCCAATGCAGAATAATCGGATAGATAGTATTGTACTCGCTTGGGGAAAAAAGCACTCAAATCCTGTATCACAGATATCAGATTATACTCTGTCCCGGATTGCAGGTACAGACTTGTTGCATGTGGCAGGCTTTCGGGTATAGTGTCTTCATTTACATTTAAACCAATTCCGATAATTGAGTTTACAATAGATTTATTTCTGAGCTGATTCTGAATTAAGAGGCCCGCCAGTTTTTTATTATTGATGTAAATGTCATTGGGCCATTTGGCCTTTACTTCATGGTCAGCAACAAGCTTCGATATGAAATCTCTCAGGCTAAGGCAAATAGCCATATTCAGGTAAAAGTGCCTGGAAACGGGAATATCCATGAAGTGGATCAGGTATGACAAACTGATGTTCTTTTCGCGTCCGCTGTACCAAAATCTGCCAATTTGTCCTCTTCCTTGGGTCTGATTGAAGGTATAGACACACAAATTCTCGGCTGGATTGTTTTTTGATATTAAAGAATGGACGAATGCATTGGTGGATGCAATTGAGTCCAGATAAATATGCCTTTGAATTAGTGAATGGGTCAGAGAACTCAATGAAAGAACTTTATTTATGTAATTTTGAAAATGCTAAATACCTGAAAAATTTGCAAGAAAAGACAGCGCAGCAAGAAAAACATTTAAGCACTACCCAAATTACTGAACTTATCGTTGACAGTATCCAGGATATTAAAGGCAAAAACATCGTAAGTCTTGATCTTCGGGAACTGGATGATGCTCCGACAGATTATTTCATTATTTGTGAAGGTGATTCAAGCACTCAGATAAGCGCGATTGCCAATAATATCGTTAAAAGGCTCAAAGAAGAAGCAGGGCTAAGGCCATCGCATGTGGAAGGAAAACAGAGCGGCACCTGGGTACTTGTCGATTATTTTGATGTTATCGTCCACGTATTCTATCCTGAAACCAGAAGATTTTATGAAATTGAAGAATTGTGGAGCGATGCCAAGCAGACGGAATATCAAAATATTTAGGCTTTGAATGAACGATTTTCAGGCTTGAAGATTATATACAGAACATCTCCGGAAAACAATCAGGAAAGAATCTCTGAAGTTAAATAACAAGAAAGAACTAGAATGTCAGATAAAAAAAAGGAAGATAAGAATCCGAAAAAGTTTCCGCTCAATTCATACTGGATATATGGTCTGATTATATTCATCATCTTATCCATGAATGTGATCACGCTATTGGGTGGCAAGACGGACGAACTGAGCCTGAATCGCTTTAAGGATATTGCCAAGAAGGGCCATATTGACAAGGTCATTGTCGTGAATAAGGAAGTGGCGAGGATATATCTTAAAAAGGAATACCTTGATAAATACCCGGAGTTTACAGAGTCAAAATTCAAGCTGCAGCAACCCCATTACACGATGAATATCGGCGATGTTAATCTCTTCTATAAGATGGTCGACGAAGATATCAATACAGATCCCAACAAGCCGCTTATTGATCCAAAATTTGTTACCGAGACCAATTACTTATCCCAGATACTAAGCTGGGTTATACCTTTTGCCTTGATAATAGGTTTATGGGTATTTTTTATGAGGCGGGTAGGCTCCGGCCCTGGAGGTCCGGGAGCACAGATCTTTAATATAGGAAAGTCGAAGGCCACACTCTTTAATAATGATGATGCCCAGGTAAGCGTGACATTCAAGGATGTGGCAGGCCTTGAAGAAGCCAAGGAAGAAGTTATGGAGGTGGTGGATTTTTTAAAAAATCCCAAAAAATATACTTCACTGGGCGGTAAGATCCCTAAAGGGGTATTGCTTGTAGGCCCTCCCGGCACAGGAAAAACACTACTGGCTAAAGCTGTGGCAGGAGAAGCAGGGGTGCCGTTCTTTTCGATTTCGGGTAGTGATTTTGTGGAAATGTTTGTTGGTGTTGGTGCCTCAAGAGTGCGTGACCTTTTCAAGCAAGCGAGAGAAAAAGCACCGTGCATTATTTTCATAGATGAAATCGATGCCATCGGCAGGGCAAGGGGCCGATCTGCTTTCCAGGGAGGAAACGATGAAAGAGAAAACACCCTGAACCAGTTGCTGGTAGAGATGGATGGATTTTCAACAGATAAAGGAGTTATCCTGATGGCGGCCACCAACAGGCCAGATATATTGGACAATGCTCTGCTCAGGCCGGGACGATTTGACCGTCAAATTGGTATTGACAGACCCGACTTGCAGGGGCGGGAAGCTATTTTCAAGGTACACCTTAAGTTTATCAAAACTTCAGCAGAAGTCGATCCTTATATTCTAGCTGAGATGACTCCGGGATTTGCCGGGGCTGAAATTGCAAATGTATGTAATGAAGCAGCCCTGGTGGCCGCTCGCAACAATAAGAAAGCGGTTGAAATGGATGATTTCAACTATGCACTTGACCGGGTTATCGGGGGTCTTGAAAAGAAGAACAAGATCATATCACCTAAAGAAAAAGAGATTATCGCATATCATGAGGCAGGACATGCCGTCTGTGGATGGTATTTACAACACGCTTCCCCTCTTGTGAAAGTGACAATTGTTCCAAGGGGTATAGGTACGCTCGGGTATGCCCAGTACCTTCCGAAAGAAGAGTACATTACAAGAACAGAGGCATTGCTGGACAGGATGACAATGACTCTTGGTGGTCGCGCCGCAGAGAAGATTGTTTTTGACAAGATATCTACAGGTGCTCAGAACGATCTTGACCAGGTTACCAAGATGGCATATTCAATGATCTCTGTATTTGGTATGAACGATAAAGTGGGTAATGTTTCGTTTTACGGCATGTCTCAGGACAACTTCAATAAGCCGTATTCAGATGAGACGGCCAAGCTGATTGACGAAGAGGTTAGGAAACTTATAGAACGCCAATATGCCTCGGCACAGGCACTGCTTACCGAGAAAAGAAAGGAGCTTGATATCATAGCAAATCAATTGCTTGAGAAAGAGCTTATTCTCAAGTCAGATGTCGAGAGACTTATAGGCAAGAGGCCGTTCCCTGAAAATGAAGAGTTCAAGCCACTTATTGATAGAAGCAGCAGCAAATACGAGGAATTGTTTAACGAGGATCAGGAAGGTTCTCAAGACGTAAAAGAGGAAGACGAAATTGTCTCATGATGCTATTCAATGATCACTCAGGATCATTGAATAGGCACATATGTAAATCTTTTGGGTACTATTCCAACACAGCAACGGTTCTGTCAATCAAACGGAAGCCATTACCGTGGATATTTACTATTTCCAGGTTTTCGTCCTTGCTAAGGTATTTTCTCAGTTTTGTAACAAAGACATCCATACTTCTTGCCGTGAAATAATTGTCTTCACCCCAAATTTTGGTAAGGGCCTTTGAACGTGGAAGAACGTCGTTCTTGTGGATGCAAAACATTCTAAGCAAATGCGCCTCCTTCGGTGAGAGGTTATCCTTACTTACTTGACCATCCGGGTCTGTATAAGTTAATATGCGGAGCGGATAATTGAACACAAAGTTTCCAAGCTTAAATTCTTTGATATCTTTTTCTTCATCCTCTGTTTTTCCACCGGCCCTTCGCAAGATGGCCTGAACCCGCAGAAGCAGCTCTTCTGAATTGAACGGTTTAGTAATGTAATCATCTGCTCCAATCTTAAAGCCTTCAAGGACATCTTCTTTGAGCGACTTGGCAGTCAGGAAGATGATTGGTACCTCACTGTTTTTTCCCCGTATCTCTTTTGCCAGCGTAAAGCCATCTTTTTTGGGCATCATCACATCAAAAATGCAAAGATCGTATTCCCCTTTATTGAATTTGAGCAAGCCTTCATCGCCATCTTTGGCCAAATCTACTGTATAGCTATGCATTTCGAGGTATGACTTTAGAACATCTCCGAAGTTCTGATCATCTTCTACCAGTAAAATTCCTTGGGTCTTCTTGTCTTCCATTGTATCTGATTTTTATGTTCTTATTGATTATTTTCTTTTATCTGGCCTTACATTTAAAAGGAAAAAAGGCAGTGAATGTACTCCCTTTGTCCAATTCAGAATCGACGCTTATAGTTCCATTGTGTGCACTTACCAGCGCCTTTACATAACTCAAGCCTAGACCAAAGCCTTTCACATCGTGCCTGTTTCCGGTGTGTACACGATAAAACTTGTCAAATATATGTTTGATGGCTTCCTTGCTCATGCCAATTCCTTTATCACTGACAATAAGCTCTACACCATCCTTTACATTTCGCGTTGAAATTAAGATTTCCGGAATGTCTGTCGAATATTTTTCGGCGTTATCCAGCAAATTATAGACGATATTAGAAATATGGGTCACATCTGCTCTGATAACAGGACTTTGCGCATCCAGTTCAGTGGTCAAGACACCTTGTCTTTTCGCAATTTTCAGTCGTGAGTTCTCGGCGGCTTTGTAAACGACAGTGTTGATATTGACCTCGGTCAGGTTGAGCTGAAAGTCCTGTTTGTCAATTCTTGCCATTTGCAAAACTTTTTCGACCTGGTCCAGCATGCGCTTATTCTCTTGTTTAATGATGCCTGCGAACCGGCTCACCTTATCCGGTTGTGTGACTACAGAATCATTGGTGATAGAGTCAGCGGCAAGAGAGATAGTGGCTATCGGTGTTTTAAACTCATGAGTCATATTGTTGATAAAGTCGGTCTTCATTTCAGAGACTTTCTTTTGTCGTAAGATCACATAAATGGTATAGGCAAAGCAAAAGACAACGAGGCCGGTGAAGAGAAATGATGTCAGCATCGATGGCAGCACCTGGGCCCAGAGAAAACTCCTTTTATTTGGAAAGAATATTCTTAAGTGTCCCGGAGAGCCTTCTTCTAGAAAGAGACTTACCTTGTAGGGAGAGTTTTCAAGTCCCTTATTATTTCTTATCTCACTGCTGGCATCACCCACAAGCGGAACGGCAAATACGCCATTTCTGATAATGAATTCATTGGTCGCGTTTGAAAAAATGCCATAATCATATTTAATTTTGATTCCCTGGTCTGCAAGTTCAACACGGAGGTAATTATCCAGTTTGTTTCTATCGATTGATTCCAGTAAGTATTCTGGCGAAATCTGTTGGAGGGCACTTTCAATCGCCAGGCTGCGCATACTGCGCTTATTAGATGAAATGTATTCGTTGAGCAAGGATTCGTTTTTTCCAAATATGGACCTCTTGCTTTTTATCCACTGTTCTACAAAATCCTTGGTATCCGTATCGCTTTTGAGTTGTGCTTTGACATTATTGAGTGCCATATATACACGGTCGTCAAAGTTTTTTTCATCCAGATCTACCTGAGCTTTGATCCATATAAGCTGGGTCAGAGCAATGCCAATGAGGGCAATGCTCATGAGTATTATTATGGCCCAAATCATTTTTCTGTTCATACAAAAAGCTCAGACAAGATAAGCGATAAAACAAAGTTATGTGTTCAAGTACTGCATTTCATATCTTTAACTGCGATTTAACCCAATTGTTACAGTAAGCTTAGCAGATGAAAAAAATAGAACACCTTGGAATTGCAGTCAAGAATCTTGAAGAGAGCGAAAAACTTTTTGAAAGCCTATTAAACACACACGTTTATAAAAGGGAATATGTCGAAGAGCAAAAAGTAACCACCAGCTTTTTGAGAGCTGGCAACAACAAGATCGAATTGCTAAAAGCTAGCTCAAGCGATAGCGTTATCAACAAATTTATAGAGAAGCGCGGTGAAGGGCTTCACCACGTTGCCTTTTCAGTGAGTGATATCCGATACGAGATGGCGCGACTGACAAAGGAAGGCTTTACCCTTCTTAGCGAAGAACCCCAGAATGGGGCAGACAATAAACTTGTCTGCTTTCTGCACCCCAAGGGAGCCAATGGTCTTCTCGTAGAATTGGTGCAGGACGCCGACTAGCTATCGTTCCAATAAAAGCTGTAAAAATCCGTTCCAGTCATAGTCTTTATGATATCAATCATCCAATAGTGCCAAGCTCATTAACCGACACCCTTTCTGAGTTGCCCCTTCAATAGACGTATAACTGGTCGCGTAAGAGGCGCAAGTCTATAATTAAGGCACTGTTTTTGTAATAATTATAAATTATAAATAGTTGTTATATGAATAGAGCGCTTGCAGCCTTTGTAATTTTGATGATTCATAATGTGTTGATGGCTAATAATCCCAGCATCAATTACATTTCCCAATACAAGCAAATCGCAGTCAGTGAGATGCAACGTACAGGTATACCTGCCAGTATCAAAATGGCACAAGCCCTTTTGGAGTCAGGGGCAGGCAGAAGCACATTAGCTAGGGAAGCCAACAACCATTTTGGTATAAAATGCGGCGGCGTATGGGAAGGAGACACCTTTTACCGGGAAGATGACGATTACAAAAACGGAAAACTCATAAAATCCTGTTTCAGGAAATTTGATTCGGCCATGGAGTCTTTCATGGCGCATAGTGAATTCCTGGTCAAACAAAACAGGTACCGATTCCTTTTTGACTATAAAACGACCGACTATAAAGCCTGGGCTAAAGGACTACGAACGGCGGGCTATGCTACAGATAAAACCTATGCAAATAAGCTGATTGATATAATAGAAAAGTATGAGCTCTACGAGTTGGATAGCGGACATACGGTTTTTGAGGATGAGCCAATCCTTGCAGATACAGGTATCGAGGAAGGTGAGGCTGACAGCTCAAATGATGTCGCAGCAGTGAATACTAAACCTACTGAGGCATCTCATACAAATGCAACAAGCAGCCAACGACGCTACAGGGTAAATAAAAATGCAAAGCATCATACCGTTCGTGAAGGCGAGACCCTGGCTGAGATCGCTTACCTGTATGGCCTGGATGAATCCAGCCTGAGATTGCGAAACAGGCTTCCCAAGGATGCAGAGCCCTTAAGAGGTGAAAAGCTGAATCTCAAAAAGAAGATCCGTCTGCTCAAGAGACCTGAATTCACGCGCTTCAGCGATGGTACCATGGCCTCAAGCGATCCGAATTTTATATTTTAAATTAGCGACAAAAATACGCCATGCGAATACTGATCCTGGCAGCCTTTCTCCTGTCATTGCCATTCACTTTGGCATCTCAATCTGAAGAGGTAGGCGGTTTCTTCTTTGGTCCCAAGCTAGGCCCAACAATTGGGATGCAAAATTGGGACGGATTTGACCGAAGGGTCATGTTCAATTATCATGGAGCTGTTTTTATCGAAAGTATTGATCCTGATTTCAAAGGCTCATTTTTTGGGCAATTGGGCTATCATTCTCGAGGTAGTGGATTGAACGTGATTCGCTTAAACGGTTTTAGCAACAGCCAGTCCTTTATTTTTAACAACCTAAGTCTGATGGCGGGTGCTAAAAAGAGGCTTTTGACCAAGAGCCTGAAGACGCCATATTACTTTGTGGGCGTAAGGGCAGAATATCAATTGTCCAATAATTTGGAGGATGTTCAGGCGCGCTATAGCAATCCTTTCTTTCCTTTCCCGGTTTATGTCAACAAATGGACATATGGAATTTCATTTGGAGGGGGGATAGAATTTCTTGGTTCCGAATATGTACAGCCTGCTATTGAAATGTCCATCAGTCCGGATTTATCTTTTCAGTATCAGCAGCCTGGCGGCATTACGGTCACGAAT